>NZ_VDYR01000001.1:2247500-2450518 GCF_006346325.1 Sphingomonas japonica
CGACCGCTGGCAAGCGGCATCAATTGCCGCAGCGCGCCTCGCCCGACCCCACCTTGCTGACGGTGCAGCGCGCCGCGCTGCCCAGATCGGCCGAGCCGGATCCGACCAGCGACACCTGCGCCGGGCCATTGACCGCGGCGCTCGCATCGCCCGACCCGGCGATCGACACCTCGGCGGTCCGAGCGCGCAGCTGCTCCGCGCGGATGTCGCCCGACCCGGCAATGTCGAGCACCAGCCGGTCGGCCGTGCCAGCCGCCGACAACGCGCCCGAGCCCGCGACCGACAGCCGTACCGCACCGCCCGCGAGCGCACCCACCGTCAGGTCGCCCGAGCCCGCCAGATCGGCGTCGAAGTCGCCCTCGGCGCGGTCGATGGTCAGGTCGCCCGAACCGGCGAGCGACCCGCCGCGGATCGCCGGCATGGTCACGGTGATGGTCACGCCCTTGTCGTCGTCGCGCCAGCGGAACCCGTCGCGCCCCTTGCGGCCGATCCGCAGCTCGTCGCCGACCTTCTTGATCTCGAGCCGTTCGATCGATGCGGGGTCGCCGGTGGCGCGGATCGCGAACGCCCCACCGGTGCGAACCTCGACATCGTCCGATCCGCGCAGCTCGACGCGGGTGAAGTCGCGCACCGGATAATCCCGCGTGACGCCGCCCTGCGCCGCGGCGGCCCCTGCCTCGCCGCTGGCGGCATTGCCCCCGCATGCCGCCAGCGGCAGCGCCGCCAAAAGCCATATCGCCTGCATATCAGCCTCCTTCGTGTATTATTAATATAATACACGCGAGGGATAGCGCACGCAAATGAAAAGGGCGGCCCGAACGGACCGCCCTCAAGCACTTCGTCGCGGCCGATATTCAGGCCGCGACCTTGTCCTTGTTGTAGATCGCGGCCGAAGCACGCAGGATCTCGAGCAGCTTCTCGAGCGCCTTGGGCTCGTCGATCTCCTCCATCGCCGCGAGTTCGCGTGCGAGGCGGCTGGCGGCGGCTTCGAAAATCTGGCGCTCGGAATAGCTCTGCTCGGGCTGATCGTCGGCACGGAACAGGTCGCGGACCACTTCGGCGATCGACACCAGGTCGCCCGAATTGATCTTGGCCTCATATTCCTGGGCGCGGCGCGACCACATGGTGCGCTTCACCTTGGGCTTGCCCTTCAGGGTATCGAGCGCCTCGCGCAGCGTCTTGTCGCTCGACAGCTTGCGCATGCCGACGCTCTCGGCCTTGTTGGTGGGAACGCGCAGGGTCATGCGCTCCTTTTCGAAGCGGAGCACGTACAGCTCGAGCTGCATTCCCGCGATTTCCTGCTTCTGGAGTTCGATCACACGGCCAACGCCGTGCTTGGGGTAAACGACATAATCACCGACGTCGAAGGACAGCGCCTTGGCAGCCATTCTGATCAACCTTTCCGTGGACCAGGCCCGAGGGGGAGCACCTGACGCCGGGTCGAGAAAACCAGGCTGGCGCGGTCGGGCCGATTACAGTTGCGTCTCTTGTGGCCGCAGCGCTCACACGCTGCGTGGATGATCCGTTTAACACAGTCGTAACAAAATTACCAGCGCACGGTTCCGCGCCGGCTGCTCATGGAACCGTTTCCAGGTGCGGACGTCGGCATATACCGCGACGCCGCGTCCGTGCAATCAATCGCCAGCGCCGGGTTCGGGCGAGAAATACTTGTCGAACTTGCCCGCCTCACCCTTGAACTTGTCCGCGTCATCGGGGGTCTGGCCCGCATTGCGGGTCACGTTGGGCCATTGCGCGGAGAAGGTCGTGTTGACCTCGAGCCACTGCTCGAGGTCGCTTTCGGTGTCAGGAAGGATTGCCTCAGCCGGGCATTCGGGCTCGCACACGCCGCAATCGATGCACTCGCTGGGATTGATCACCAGCATGTTCTCGCCCTCATAGAAGCAATCGACCGGGCACACCTCGACGCAGTCCATGTATTTGCAGCGGATGCAGGCGTCGGTGACGACATAGGTCATTGCGGGATGTGGCTCCGATGGGCGTTTCGGCCCCTGCTATTGCGGGGGGTCGGTGGCGTCAACGGGCTTTGCCGCGCTGCCTTCGGCATTGCCATCCAGCCGGGTGTACAGCGCCTGCGCCTCGGGGGCAGGCCCGCGCCGGACGGGAAGCGCCTCGATGCGCAGCACGCGCACCTCGCCATGCTGCGCGAACGCCAGCACGCTGCCGATGCGCACCGGGCAATGCGCGCGATCGATTCGCCGCCCGTCGATCCGCAGCGTACCGCGCTCGGCGAGCGCCTGCGCCGCGCTGCGCGTCTTGGCCAGCCGCGCGAACCACAAAAATCGGTCGAGCCGCATCGTTGCGGCCGCCTCAGCCAAGGTCGAGTTCCGCCAGCGCAGCGAACGCCCCGTCACGGCGAGCGGCGCGCGGCGCGGGCAGCGCACGCGCCGGACGCCGCCCACGCCAGGCCCAGTGCGGCCTGCCCTCGGCCGGGGCCACGCTCTTGAACCCCAGCATCGCCATGAGGCGGTCGAGCGTGGCCGGCGCCATCCCGATCGAGGTCGCAAAGGCGAGGTCGGGGGCAAAGGCGGCGCGGCCCTTGCGCGCATCGTGCGCGGCGCGGGCGATGCGCTCGACCAGGTCGACTCGCACCGCCTGCGCCATGATCGCGCGATATCCTCCCCCTGCCGCGGCGCGCGGCAGCACCGTGGCACCGGGCGGTGCAGCTGCGGCCGTGTCATCTCCGCGCGCGGCGAGCAGCGCTGCCCGCCACCGTGCAGGCTCGGCCTTGAACAACCGCGGATCGAACAGGTCGAGCGTACCGATCACCGCGCCGGCGCGCTTGAGCGCGCGCCGTGCCGCAGGATCGAGCCGCTCGACGGAATCACCTACCGCGCTGCGTGCGACGAAGCCTCCGCCAGTGAGCAGCGCCGCCGCGGTGACGCGCAACTGCGGATCGGACGCCGCATCGCGGGCGATCGCGTCGAGCCGGACCAGCCCTGGGACATGCGCCTCGACCCGGTCACCGAGCCAGCGCGCCAGCCGGACCTCCACCGCCGAGCGCGCCCGCATATCGAGACTGTCGAGCGCGCGGTCGAGCTTCACCCGCGGCCGGGTCAGCGCCGCCCCCGGCACCAGCGACGCGATGCGCGCGCCGTTCCATGTGATTCCCCCGCCCGACAATCCCAGGTCGCGATCGTCGGTCGCCGCGAGCGCCGCGCCGCGCCGCGCAAGTTCGCTGCCGAGACGTTTCTCCGCTGCCGCAAGCAGCATTCGCTTGTCGGTGGCATCGAGCCCGGGCAGCACCGAGAAGCGGAAGCCGTCGAGCCGCCCGATGACATGGTCCTCGACCCGCACCGCTCCGTCCTCGGCGATCGTCACCGGCAACTGGCTGGCATCGGCGCCGATCGCGCGCAGCAGCACCGTCGTGCGCTTGTCGACGAAGCGCTGCTGCAGGCTGGCGTGGAGCGCATCGGACAGTTTCTCCTCGACGCCGCGCGTGCGCTCCGCCCAATGCTGCGGATCCTCCAGCCAGTCGGCGCGGTGCGCGATATAGGCCCAGCTGCGCGCCGCGGCGATCCGCCCGGCCAGCTTCTCGACATCGCCGTCCATCCGGTCGAGCCGCGCGATCTCGTCGGCGAACCACTGGTGCGGCACATATCCCCGCCCGTCGGACAGGTGCCCGAATACGCGCCCGACGAAACGGGCATGGACATCTACGCCGAGCTTGCGGAAATCAGGGAGGCCGCACGCCGCCCACAACCGCGCGACCATGGCCGGGGAGCGAACGCGGGCGCGGACCCAATCCTCGTCGGCGAGCCGTTTCAGCACCGCGAGGTCGGTCGCCTGCGGCGCCGCGCGCAGCACGGCGTCTTGCGGGCGTTCCTCCAGCGCCGCGATCAGCGCATCGATGCTCGACAGGTCGGGCTCGCCGTCGCGCCAGTAGAGATGCTCGAGCGGCGGCATCCGGTGCCCCTCGATGGCGAAGACTTCCTCTGGCGTGAAGGCATTGGCGCCGTCCTCGCTAAGCGCTCCGAACGTGCCGTCGCGCTGATGCCGTCCGGCGCGCCCTGCGATCTGCGCCATTTCCGCCACCGTCAGCCGCCGCTTGCGCCTGCCGTCGAATTTGTGGAGCGATGCGAACGCGACGTGCGCCACGTCCATGTTGAGCCCCATGCCGATCGCATCGGTGGCGACGAGGTAATCGACTTCGCCGGCTTGGAACATTGCCACCTGCGCGTTGCGGGTGCGCGGCGACAGCGCCCCCATCACCACCGCCGCGCCGCCGCGCATCCGGCGGATCGCCTCGGCGACGGCATAGACTTCCTCGGCGGAAAACGCGACGATCGCCGAGCGGCGCGGCAGGCGCGACAGCTTCTTGGCGCCGGCATAGGACAGCGTCGAAAAACGCGGGCGGCCGATCACCTCGGCCTCGGGGACCAGCGCCTTGAGCATCGGCTTGAGGCTTTCGGAGCCGAGCAGCATCGTCTCCTCGCGCCCGCGGGCGCGCAGGATGCGGTCGGTGAAGATGTGCCCGCGCTCGGGATCGGCACCCAGTTGCGCCTCGTCGAGCGCAAGAAACGCGACCTCGCGCTCGAGCGGCATCGATTCGGCGGTACACAGCAGCCAGCGCGCCTTGGGCGGGAGGATCTTTTCCTCGCCGGTGATCAGCGCGACCTCTCCCGGCGGTTTGATCCTGACCACCCGGTCATAGACCTCGCGTGCGAGCAGCCGCAGCGGAAAGCCGATCATGCCGCTGGCATGCCCGCACATCCGCTCCACCGCGAGGTGCGTCTTGCCGGTGTTGGTCGGGCCCAGCACGGCGGTGAGCGGACTACGCGCGAACTGGCTCATGGCATCCAAGATCGCGATTGCCGCGGCGAAGCGCAAGCGCCGCGTCCTGTCGCCGCCAATAACCGCTTCGCCGCAGGGTGTGCCGCATAAGCGCCCGGTTAATTTGACTTTAAATCCTCGTCCCCACAGTGATTCGGCAAGACCGGGCCCGGGGTGGCAGTCCGGGATTTTGGGGGCCGCGCACGTTGTTCTTGCGCACCGATCAGGGGTTGAACGGCGGCGGCGGCGCTTCGAGCGGCGTCGGAGCACAGGCGTCCGCGTCGCGCGCGCTGGTTTTGCTCCCGCCCGACACGCTGCTCGATCGGCTGCGCACGACCGACTGGACGCCCGATCTCGGCTCCGACATCGGCTCGCGCACCTGGTTTCGCGGCGTCGCTACATGCCTGGCCCTGTGCGCAGGCACCTGGATGCTGGCGCCAGGCCTGTTCGATCCGCTGCCCGGAGTAACCGCTCCGGCTTTTGCCGGAGCCGATTTCGACGAGATCCGCAGCCAGTCGATCGCGCCGCTTGCGCTGGGTGCGACCACCGGCCACCGCATGGCGGCAACCGATCTGGTCGCGGCGCTTCCCGACACGCCCGAACGTCCGATCATCGACCTGACCGCGACGCTGGCGAACGGCGACACGCTGCGCCGCACGCTCGAGCGGTCGGGCGTAGCGCCGGGCGAAGCGGCGCAGGTCACCGATCTGGTCGGCCGCGCCGTCGCGCTCGGCGAGATCACGCCGGGAACCCGCCTCGACATCAAACTGGGACGCCGGGCCGTGCGTTCTATGCCGCGCCCGCTCGAAAAGCTCGCCTTCCGCGCCAAATTCGATCTCGCGGTCGAACTCGCGCGCAGCGGCGACGGCCTCGGCATCCGCCGCATCCCGATCGCCATCGACCGCACGCCGCTGCGCATCCGCGGCCGCGTCGGCACCAGCCTCTACCGCTCGGCGCGCGCCGCAGGCGTGCCTGCGCGGTCGGTCGCGGCCTTCATCAAATCGATCTCGGCCAAGGTGCCGATGACGCGAATCGGCGCCGACGACGAATATGACATCATCGTCGAACAGGCACGCGCCGAAACCGGCGAGGTTCAGCTCGGCGACCTTCTGTTCGCCGGGCTTTCGCAGGGCAGCAAGGCGGTCCAGCTGGTGCGCTGGGAACAGGGCGGAACGACGCGCTGGCTCGATCCCAAGGGCATGAACGAGCGCCGCGGCAGCATGAGCCTGCCGGTCGCCGGGCGGCTGTCGTCCGGGTTCGGCTCACGCGGCCATCCCGTTCTGGGCTTCCGCCGCTTTCACAAAGGTCTCGACATCGCCGCGCCGACCGGCACGCCGATCCATGCCGCAACCGATGGCGTCGTCGCCTTTGCCGGGCGCAACGGCGGCTACGGCAATTTCGTCAAGCTCAGCCACGGCGGCGGCATGCAGACCGCCTATGGCCATATGAGCCGGATCGCGGTGCGGTCGGGCACGCGGGTGTCGCGCGGACAGGTGATCGGCTATGTCGGTTCGACCGGCCTGTCGACCGGTCCTCACGTCCATTACGAGCTGATCAAGGGTGGCCGCGCGGTCGATCCGCGATCGGTGTCGCTCAGCAGCGTCGAGCGGCTGACCGGCAGCGACCTCGCCGCCTTCAAGTCCAAGCTCGCACGATTGATGGCAGTGCCGAGCGGCGCAGGCGCGGCGCGCGAGCCCGAGTAGCCGCTATCCGGATACGTCCCGCTTCGTGCACCACGTCATGACCGGCGCGCTGGCAGGCATCCGCATCGTCGAGTTCACCGGGATCGGCCCGGGACCCTTTGCCGGAATGATGCTCGCCGATCACGGTGCACAAGTGATCCGCATCGTTCGCCCCACCACCGCCCGGCTCCCCGCGCTCGACCGCTTCGACGTGCTCGCGCGCAGCCGATCGGTGATCGCGATCGACATGAAGACGCCAGCCGGGATTGCGGTGGTCCGCGATCTGTGTCGCTGCGCACACGGCGTGATCGAAGGCTACCGCCCCGGCGTGATGGAGCGACTGGGGCTCGGTCCCGACATCCTGATCGGTGACACGCCGGCATTGGTGTATGGCCGCATCACCGGCTGGGGGCAGGACGGCCCGCTGGCGCAGGCCGCCGGGCATGACATCAACTATATCGCGATCAACGGCGTGCTGCACACGATCGGGCGCAAGGGCGAGCGGCCGGCGGTGCCGGTCAATTATGTCGGCGACTTCGGCGGTGGCGGAATGCTGCTGGCGTTCGGCATGCTGGCCGCGCTGCTCGCGGTGCGGAACGGTGCGCCGGGCCAGGTCGTCGATGCCGCGATGGTCGACGGCTCGGCGCTCTTGTCGGGGATGGTGTGGCAGATGAAGGCCGCGGGGCTGTGGCGCGACCTACCGCAATCCAACTGGCTCGACGGCGGCGCGCATTTTTACGACAGCTACGCCTGCGCGGACGGCAAGTTCGTCGCGATCGGCGCGATCGAGGCGCCCTTCTATGCCTTGCTGCGCGAGAGACTGGGTCTGGCCGACGATCCCGCGTTCGACGCGCAGTTCGACCCCGCGGCGTGGGATGGGCTGCGCGATCGGCTCGCGGCCGTGTTCGCGACGCGCACGCGCGACGAATGGGCCGCATTGCTCGAGGGCAGCGACGCCTGCTTCGCGCCGGTGCTGTCGCTGGGCGAAGCGCTGGCGCATCCGCACATCGCCGCGCGTGGGACGTTCGTGGAGGTGGCCGGACACACCCAGCCCGCGCCTGCCCCGCGCTTCTCGAAGACGCCTGCGGCCACACCGTCCGGCGCTCGGCCCGCGGGAGAGGATGTGCGTACCGTGCTGGCTGGAATCGGCTATGACGGCGACCGGGTCGAGGCGCTGATCGCGGCGCGCATAGTCGGGTGAACCGATCGCGGATGGTACGGGAAGGAACGGCGATGGCTGGAAACACACTGATCACCGGCGCTTCCGCCGGTCTCGGCGCCGCCTTTGCACGCAGCCTGGCCGCGCGCGGCGACGACCTGATCCTGACCGCGCGCCGCGGCGACCGGCTCGAGAGCCTGGCCGGCGAATTACGCACCGCATATGGCGTGACCGTAACCGTCATTGCCGCCGATCTCGGCGTTCCGGGCGGGGCCGACGCGCTGTTCGCCGACATCGTGCGCCGCGGGCTGAGGGTCGATACGCTGATCAACAATGCCGGCTTTGGATTGCAGGGTGCGTTCGCCGACCAGGACCGCGCCGCGCTTGCCGGAATGCTCGACTGCAATTGCCGCGCGCTGGTCGAACTCAGCCATCTGGTACTGCCCGGTATGATCGCGCGGCGTTCGGGCGGCATCCTCAATGTCGCATCGACCGCCGCGTTCCAGCCGGGACCGTGGATGGCAGTCTATTACGCGACCAAGGCGTTCGTGCTGAGCTTTTCCCAAGCGCTGCACGAAGAGGTCAAGCCGCACGGCATCCGCGTCGCCGCGCTCTGCCCTGGCCCGACGCGGACCGAATTCGCGGAGCATGCCGGGATGGCGGACAGCGCGTTGTTCGCGCGGTTCGCCGGGCCGATCGACGGGGTGGTCCGCGACGGCCTGGCCGCGCTCGACGCCAATCGTGCGGTGGCCGTGTCGGGCGCGCTCAACAAGGGGCTGGCGTTCTCGACCCGCTTGGCGCCGCTCGGCATGCTGCGGCGGATGGCGGGCAGGTTGCAGAAAGGGCGGGTCCGCTGAGCGCCCCGCTCAGCGACCGGGGGCGTAGGCGCGAGCGCGGGTGGTGTCGAGGAACGCCATGTCGACGAGGTGCGTCATCGCCGCGTGCGCCTTTACCGGGTCACCTTCGGCGACGGCCTCGAACACCTTGCGGTGATCGGGCAGCGGGTCGCGGCGCAGCGGGCTGTTGCGCTGCTTGAAGATCGTCGTCCAGGCGACCGCCGCGCCGACGCCGCTGGTCAGCGACACGAGGAACTGGTTGCCCGACGCGTCGAGCAGTGCGGCGTGGAATTCCTGGTCGGCGATGCGACCGGCCTCGACCGCCAGCGTATGCGTCTCCATCGCACTCAGCGTACGTTGCATGATCTCCAGATGCGTATCGTCACGGCGGCGCGCGGCCAGCGCGGCGGCTTCGGGCTCGACAATCTTGCGCAGTTCGAACAGCGCCGCGATCAGGGCGTCGTCGGGCTCGAATTCGAAGAACCACGACAGCACGTCGGGATCGAGCATGTGCCATTTCACCCGCGCGCTGACGCGTGTGCCGGTCTTGGGTCGCGATTCGACCAGGCCCTTGGCCGCGAGCATCCGCAGTGCCTCGCGATAGGCGGTGCGCGAGATCGCCAGCCGTTCGCTGGCATCGATCTCGCCTTCGAGCACCTGGCCGGGAGCATATCGGCCCGAAACGATCGCGATACCGAGATCGCGCGCGATGCTGCCGTGGATGCGCAGCGACTTGCGCTGCGCCGCCGCTTCCCCGTCGGGCATCCGGATGTTCGCTGTCGTCGCCATCACTGGCCACCTTAGCCCAGAAGTCCGCGCGCGCAATCGCGCGCGCCCGAGCGCGACGAACGACGGGGTCGCGGCGCCCTTGGACCGCACCATCGTCGCAAACGCCGGTGGAAACTCGGGGTGCTTCGTGTATCGCCTGCCCGCGAAGGAGTATGCATGGCCAAGACGACGTTCGCCGGCTTTGGCGGCGCCCACCTCGACGCCGAACTCTACGGCCGCTCCGACAATCCCGGCGTGCTGCTGCTTGGCCTGCAAGGGGCAAGCTGGGACGCGGTCGCGGCCGCGCTGGCCGATGCCGGGCGCTACGTCATCCGCCTCGAACTGCGCAATCGCGATGTCGACGCCCAAATCGGAGATCTGCGCACCGTGCTTGCCGAACTTGGATCGCGGCCAGTCATCGTAGCGGCCGCGCAGGGCGGGAGCATCGCGGCGCTGACGCTTGGTGAGGGTGCTGCGCAGTTGGCCACCGGGCTGGTCCTGATCGATCCCGGCCCCGCCGACCCCCGTCTCGATGCCGCCGCGCGCAATCTGACGATACCGGTGCTGGCGGTGCATGGCGCGCAGGCGACCGCTGCGTTCAGCGATGCGATTCCCGATGTCGAAACCGTCGAGGCGATCGGCCCGGCGGGCATCCTCGCCGCGGATCAGGCGGATGCGTTCAGCGCGCTTCTGCTCGACTTCCTCGAACGCCGGGTGCCGCGCCAGGCACCCGAATATCGCACCGGCTCCGATCCGCGCACGCTGCGCGACGCGCTCGGATGCTTTGGCACCGGCGTTACGGTGGTGACGACGATCGAACCGGGCGGACGCCCGATCGGGCTGACCGCCAATTCCTTCACCTCGGTATCGCTCGATCCGCCGCTGCTATTGGTGTGCCTGGCGAACAGCGCCGCGAGCCTGCCGGCATTTCTCGCGGCGCCCCATTTCGCCGTCAATGTGCTGCACATCGGTCAGCAACCGGTGTCCGGGCGCTTCGCCGCGCGCGTCGAGGATCGCTTCGCGGGCACGCCGTGGGAACGCTGGGAGACCGGGGTGCCGATCATCGAGAACTCGCTCGCCAGCTTCGAATGCGCGCGTGAGGCGGTGCATGTCGCGGGCGATCATCACATCGTCATCGGCCATGTTCTGCGCGTCCGGTTCGAGCCGAGGCGCGATCCGCTGTTGTACTTCCGCGGCAAGTATCGGCGGCTGCATTTCGATTGAGGTCGCAGACAGCGATTGCCCGATCAGTCCACGAACACGGGCGCACGCTTTTCCATGTTCGCACGCACCGCCTCGATCTGGTTCGGCGTGCGCAACAGCCGTACCTGCTCGTCGCTTTCGGCCAGCAGCAGCGATGCCGCCGATGCGTCCGCCGCCTGGTTCGCCAGCCGCTTGGCAGCGCGGATCGCGTGGGGGTGGCGGCCCGCGATCGAACGGGCGAGCGCCATCGCCTCGGCATGCGGATCGTCGGCGATGCGCGTGACGAGGCCGATCCGCGCCGCTTCCTCCGCCCCGACCTCGCGCGCGGTGTAACTCAGCTCGCGCAGCACATCGTCGCGCAGCAGCGTGCGCCACAGCGCGTAGCCCGCCATATCGGGGACGATGCCCCATTTCATCTCCATGATTGCCAAGCGCGCGTCGGGCGCGGCGATGCGCACGTCCGCGCCGCTGGCAATTTGCATCCCCCCGCCGAAGCATACGCCGCGGATCGCGGCGATCACCGGCACCGGCAATTGCCGCCAGCCCCATGCCACCTGCTGGACCAGATTGGCGTCGCCATAGGGGCGGGCATGGATGTCGAGCCCCGATCCGCCGGCCGCCATGCTGGCCATGTCGAGGCCGGCGCAAAACCCGCGCCCCTCGCCCGACAGCACGACAGCGCGCAGGCCGGGCAGCGCCGCCAGTTGTTCGATCGCCGCGGCGATGGCGGCGAACATCGCCGGGTCGATCGCGTTGAGCTTGTCCGGGCGGTTGAGGCGGACGTCGGCGACGCCGCCCTCGACCGCGATCGTCACCCGCTGTTCGTCCATGATCCCGCTTCCCGGCTGTTGCCGTTCGCTTATGCGCTCAGCCGATAGCCGCGTCCACGATCGGTGTGCAGCATCGCCGGCCCGGCGGCATCGAGCCGGGCGCGGAGCCGCGAGACATGCACTGCGACGACATTGGTGCCGGGATCGAAGCGCAGTCCCCAGACATTGCGGAGCAGGGTAGCGCGCGGGACCGCGATTCCGCGACGTTCGGCCAGATATAGCAGCAGCGCGAACTCGCGCGGCAGTAGTCCCAGATCGCGACCATCGCGCGAGGCACTGCGCCGCAGCGGATCAAGCACCAGCCCACCTAGCTGGATCGGCGCGCCGCGCACCCGCGCCGCCAGCCGCGCGGCAATCTCGTGCGGCGGCGCATCGACCAGTGCTGCGTCATCGGCCCCGGCATCGAGCGCGGCGGTGACCGTCGCACCTTCGCCGCCAAGCAGCATCAGCGGCCCGCGCCATCCCCGCCCGCGAGTGCGACCGACGACGCGCGGTGCATCGTCGGTCGCGCTCAGCAGCAACGCCGCCGTCGTCGGGCAGAGGCGATCTTCCGCGATCGGCGCGAGGATCAATCCGCGCGCCTGCAATGCGGCAGCGATCGGGCCGCTATCGATATCGCTCGCCACGCGCTGCATGACGTCATGGCTAGCAAAGCGCCTCTCGATCGCGATCGCCAATCGCCTCCATTCCGGTGCAGGCGGCGGCGATTGCCGCCAGCCGCGCCCGCGCATGATCGCGTACCCGGCGACTGGGATCGGCCGTGGCCGCGGCCCAGATCGGTTCGGCCGCCGCACGGTCGGGCGCGGCACTAGCCAGCGCGGCGTGCGCCGTCACGCGCATGCGCTCGCACGGATGCGCCGCCGCGAAATGCTGCGCCAGATCGGTGCCATTTCCGCCGCCGAACTGGGCCGCCAGCGTCACCAGCGCTTCGGACGGCGCGATCGTCAGCGCGGCGTCGATGGTTCCGCGCGCGATGTCGAAGCGATGCTGGTCCACCCATGGCTGCGCCGGATCGTAGCCCAGGATGTTGAGCGAAACCGAAAACGCGTCGGGGGGCAGCTGGACATGGATGTCGCGGCGCATCCGGTACAGCATCAGCTTGCCGGGATCGAGCTTCGAGCGCTCGGCAAAGCGCAACCCGGCATGCTCCCCAGGAATGCCGCACCGCGCGGCGGGATCAATTTCGTAATAGTCGCTCCAATAGCCCGGCCCGAGATAACCGACCGTAAGGAACGAAAAATTATGGTCGTGCGGAAGGTCGTAGAAGAACGCCGCCTCCCCACTTGCGCGGACCACCGCATCGGTCCGTGCCGGCCAAAAATTGGCGCGCAGCACGAAGCGGCCGTCCGGCGGCTGCAACAGGAAAACCTGCGGACCATAGCCGTTGCTCGTTACCTGGCCGGAGCAGCGCGTCTTGAGTTCGCCGATCGCCATGTCCGCGAGGAAACTGCGGTTGCGGCCGATCCGGGCGAGCAATGGCCCAAGGCTGGCAAAGGCATCGTCATCGCGTACGTCGATGCGCGTGTCGGCGAGTGCAGCGACAAGCTGGTCGAGCTCGATCGCGCCTTCGCTGCCGGGATCTATCAGGCGTGGCACGCAGCCTCGCGCATCTTGCGGGTAACCAGCGCCAGCGTCGCCGATGCCGCGGCGTGAACTTGCGCGTCGCTGTCGCCGAGAGCCATCTCCTCCAGGCGCGGCAGCGCCGAGGCGGCATCGAGCGCGATCCATTCGCGCATCGCATCCCAGCGGAACGGCGATGCAGTATCGCGGGTGGCGGCGTCGAACTGCGCGGCGGCATCTCGTCGCCCGCAATGCCGCAGCAGCGTCAGCAGCATCGCCGTGCGCGCCGCACCGTCGTCGAGCGTCGCCTGGCGCAGCAAGCAGCCATCGGCCACAGTATATTCGCGCATGGTGGCGGCAGCATCGATGCGAACATGCGCGACCAGTTGCACGACATCGTGGCGCGGTGCCTCGATCGCCTGTGCGGTAACGCGTCCGTCGCAGCGCAGGATCGCACCGTCGGCAAGCAGGCAGGACGGCTGTTCGACGACGCGCATCCCGTCGCCTTCGACCGTCCAACGCCGCAGCTTCGCCCCGTGCGCACGGATATAGCGGGTGACGGTCATCCGGCCGCTGGCGACCACGCTCGCACGCTGCGCTGCCGCGGCGAGCGCGCACGCGTCGATGACGCTCGCGCTGATCGAGACCACCGCATTCTCGAACAGCACCGCACCCGTCCGCGACCCGTCGCGGCTGACCTTGAGCGGCACGTCGAGCAACGGCCAAGCGCGGACCTCGGCGACCAAGGGGGCGAGCAGCTCCGCCACCCAAGCGTCATCGGTAAACCATTGTTCGGCGACATCCGCCACCTGCGCGGCGCTGGTACAGTCTGCAAAACTGGCATCGATCGCGGCCCGCACCGAATGCTCGCGCCAGGCTTTCGCGAAGGCGACCGACGCCGGACGCGCGGCGAGGATTGCGCTGCGCACGGCAGGTGACGTCCCGTCGGCCATGACGTCAGCCGGTCTGGTAGATCAGCACCGCGACCGCGATGATGTGCTCGAACACGTCGTCGCGCGCCGCCTCGGCGACCCGGATCGCGCCGCTGGTGGCGATCTGCGTGCCCAGCTCGACGATCTCGTCGATGACGATCCCGAAATTGACCATGTCCCTCCCCCATTTTGCGTGGTGAGGCGCAGCGTGCCGGGGCACAGGCGCTGGGCAAAGTTACAACGCTGTAACCTCCCTGCGATTGCCCACCCGGCCCGGCATGTTAGGGAGGCAGGATGTCGGCCCAGGCTCCCCCGCAATTCGCGATCGATCCCAAGCGGCTGTTGGCGATGCGCGGCGGGCATACCGGTGCGCTCGGACTGGAATATCGCGATCACGGCGCCGATTGGGCGGAACTGGCGCTGCCGTATCGCGACGATCTGGTGGGGGACCCCGCGACCGGGGTGCTGGCATCGGGACCGATCCTGTCGATGATGGACGTCGCCACCGCGATCGCGATCTGGCTTAGGCGCGGCGCATTCCTGCCGCAGGCGACGCTCGACCTACGCATCGACTATCTGCGCGGGTCGCGCCCCGGCCAGGCGGTGATCGGCCGCGGCGAATGCTATCGCATCACCCGCTCGATCGGTTTCGTGCGCGGGCAGGCGCATGACGGCGACCCCGCCGATCCCATCGCGCACGTCGCCGGTACGTTCATGTTCACCGATCCGCCGCAATGACGCTGCCGCCCTATGCCGACTGGCTCGGTCTGACCGTAGAGCGGGAGGGCGCCGGACCGCCCGTGCTGGCGATGCCGTTTTCGGCGCGCGTGCTGGGCAGGCCGGGGTTCCTCCACGGCGGCGCGCTCGGCGGGCTGCTCGAAATGGCCGCGGTGCTGGCACTGCGCGACGCGCTCGGCGACGAGGCGGCGCGGGTCAAGCCGATCAACGTCACGATCGACTTCATGCGCGGCGGCCGCGAAAAGACGACGTGCGCACAGGGGCGCGTCACGCGCCTGGGCACCCGCGTTGCCAATGTCGAGGCCACCGCGTGGCAGGACGACCGCGACATTGCCATCGCGGTCGCCCATATGAACTACCGGTTGGTGCGCGATTAGGTCTTCGGCGTCAGCTTGAGCATCCGGCCAGCGCTGCCGTCGTCCCCGTCCTCGAGCACATAGATCGATCCGTCGGGCCCTTGTTCGACCTCGCGGATACGCGCACCCATCGGCCATTGGTCGCCCTTGGTCGCGTTGGCGCCGTCGACATCGACGCGGACCAGCGCTTCGCTCGACAGCCCGCCGATGAACAGATCGCCTTGCCATTGCGGGAACTGCGCGCCCGAATAGACCATCAATCCGCCCGGCGAAATCACCGGATTCCAGGTGACCTTGTATTTCTCGAACTCGGGCCGGGTATCGTGATCGGGGATGTCGCGTCCGTCATAATGGTCGCCGTCGGATACGATCGGATAGCCGTAATTCCTGCCCGGCAGGATCAGGTTGACCTCGTCGCCGCCCTTGGGACCCATTTCCTGTTCCCACAAATTGCCCGATGCGTCGAAGGCGAGCCCAAGCAGGTTGCGGTGCCCGTACGACCAGATCGCCGGATTGAAGCCCTGTGCCGCCAGCGGATTGCCCGGCGCAGGCTTGCCGTCCATCGTCAGCCGCAGCACCTTGCCGAGCGTCGCCTGCTTGTCCTGCGCGGGGGTGAATTTCTGGCGCTCGCCATTGGTGAAGAACAGATGGCCGTCGGGCGAAAACGCGATTCGGCCCGAATAATGGCCGTCGCCTTCGACATAGGGCGAGGCGCGGAAGATCACCTGAACATTCTGGAGCGAGGGCGAATCGCCGTCTGGCGACATCACGCCGCGCGCCAGCGCGACGCCCTTGCCGCCATCGCCCGCTTCGGAAAAGCTGTAATAGACCATGCGGTTGGTGGCGAAATCGGGGTGAAGGACGACGTCCATCAACCCGCCCTGCCCGGCGCTGTCGACCGGCAGCGTGCCCGCCACCACCTGCTTCGACTTGCCGTCCGCCGACACCAGCATCAGTTGCCCCGCCTTTTCGGTGACGAGCATGCGGCCGTCGGGCAGGAAGGTCATTGCCCAGGGCGCGTCGAAATCGGCGACCGGGGTCACCGCGAAGGGAAGGTTGCCGGGATCCGCCGCTGCCGCGGTCTGGCCATTGGCAGGCGCGGGATCGGTGGCGGCGGTGCAGGCAGCGGCAAGGCCGGCACCGGCAAGGACGAGGAAACGGGACATGGGCGCTCCTGATTGCGGGGGAAAGGACGGACCCATCGGCCCTGGATACGCATCGCGTAACGCAGGCAGTGGGCGCATCGATCCATGTCAAAGCGTGTCCGGCTTGCACGGCGCGTGCATCCGGCGTATATCGCGCTTGCTTTCCGCACCATCGTTACGGTTTGGAGGTCGGGCCCGACGGGTCCGGCGCCGATCCCGCACAGCTGGTTCGGACGGGATTTATCCGGAGACGACATGGCTGACACCGCGCATCTGACGAGCCTGATCGAGCCCGAGGCGAACGCCTTGGGGCTCGCGCTCGTGCGGGTGAAGCTGTTCGGCGGCACCTCCGATCCGACGTTGCAGGTGATGGCCGAGCGCCCCGACACGCGCCAGCTCACCATCGACGACTGCGCCGACCTGTCGCGCCGCATTTCCGACGTGATGGACGCGCTCGAGGCCGAGGGACGCGATCCGATCGACCATGCCTATCGCCTCGAAGTCTCCTCGCCCGGCATCGACCGCCCGCTGACGCGGCTGTCGGACTTTGCCGACTGGGCAGGGCATGAGGCGCGCATCAACCTGACCGCGCCGTTCGAGGGTCGCAAGCAGCTGACCGGCATCCTCGGCGGCACCGACGGCGATCGCATCACCATCGACGTGCGCAAGCACCGGCCGATGACGATCGGGTTCGATCAGGTCGCCGACGCCAAATTACTGATGACCGATGCGCTCATCGCCGCCACCGCGCCGCTTTCCAGCGAAGGCGCTGACAAGATCGAAGTAGAAGGGTAACGACACTGCCATGGTCACCGCTGTCACTGCTAACCGCGCCGAACTGATCGCCATCGCCGATGCGGTGGCCAAGGAAAAGCTGATCGATCGCGGCATCGTCATCGAAGCGATGGAAGACGCCATCCAGCGCGCCGCACGCACCCGCTATGGCCAGGAAATGGACATCCGCGCCAAGCTCGATCCCAATAACGGCGACCTGCGCCTGTGGCGCGTCGTCGAAGTGGTCGAGGAAGTCGAGGACCTGTACAAGCAGGTCAACGAGAAGGACGCGCAGAAGCTCAAGGACGGCGCCGTGGTCGGCGACTATCTCGTCGATCCGCTGCCGCCGATCGAGTTCGGCCGCATCCAGGCGCAGGCCGCCAAGCAGACCATCTTCCAGAAGGTCCGCGATGCCGAGCGCGAGCGCCAGCACGAGGAGTTCAAGGACCGCGTCGGCGAAATCATCACCGGCGTCGTCAAGCGCGTCGAGTTCGGCCATGTCGTGGTCGATCTCGGCCGTGCCGAGGGCGTGATCCGCCGCGATCAGCAGATCCCGCGCGAGCTGGTCCGCGTCAACGACCGCATCCGCAGCCTGATCCTGTCGGTACGCCGCGAGAATCGGGGGCCGCAGATCTTCCTGTCGCGCGCGCACCCCGACTTCATGAAGAAGCTGTTCGCGCAGGAAGTGCCGGAAATCTACGATGGCATCATCGAGATCAAGGCGGCGGCACGCGATCCCGGCAGCCGCGCCAAGATCGGCGTCATCTCGCATGATTCGAGCATCGACCCGGTCGGCGCGTGCGTCGGCATGAAGGGCAGCCGCGTGCAGGCGGTGGTCCAGGAGATGCAGGGCGAGAAGATCGACATCATCCCGTGGAGCGAGGACACCGCGACCTTCGTCGTCAACGCGCTCCAGCCCGCCAATGTCAGCCGCGTCGTCATCGATGAGGAGGACGACCGCATCGAGGTGGTGGTTCCCGACGACCAGCTCAGCCTGGCCATCGGCCGCCGCGGCCAGAATGTCCGCCTCGCCTCGCAGCTGACCGCCAAGGCGATCGACATCCTGACCGAGGCCGACGCGTCGGAGAAGCGCCAGAAGGAATTCGTCGAGCGTTCCGAGATGTTCCAGAACGAACTCGACGTCGACGAAACGCTGGCACAGCTGCTGGTCGCCGAAGGGTTCGGCGAACTGGAAGAGGTCGCCTATGTCGAGATCGACGAATTGGCTGGGATCGAAGGCTTCGACGAGGATCTGGCCGGCGAGTTGCAGAACCGTGCCTCCGAAGCGCTCGACCGGCGCGAGGAAGCCAATCGCGCGCTGCGCCGCGAACTCGGCGTCGACGACGAGCTCGCCACCATGCCATACATCACCGAAGCGATGCTGGTGACGTTGGGCAAGGCCGGGATCAAGACGCTCGACGACCTCGCCGATCTCGCTACCGACGAACTCGTCCAGAAGAAGCGCGTCGAGCCGCGCCGCCGCAACGACGACGCCCCCAAGCGCAGCGATGCGCGCAGCGAGGACAAGGGCGGCATCCTTGCCGACTATGGCCTGAGCGACGAACAGGGCAACGAGATCATCATGGCCGCGCGTGCGCACTGGTTCGCCGACGACGCACCCGCCGCGCCGGCCGAGGCCGAGGCCGCATCCGGGGAGGACGCTGTTGCGGAATCCTCGCAATGATACGCTAGGCGGCAAGCAGACCGGAAAGGCGGCGGACGACACGATCCGCCGCTGCATCCTGTCGGGCGAGCGCGAGGTGCGCGACCATCTGGTCCGCCTCGTGCTGTCACCCGACGGCGAGGTGCTGCCCGACGTCCGCGCCAAGGCGGCGGGGCGCGGCGCGTGGATCGGCGTCGATCGCACGACGTTCGAGGCGGCGCAGGCCAAGGGCCGGTTGCGCGGCGCGCTGGCGCGGGCGTTCAAGACCGGGGATTTCCGCATTCCCGACGATCTGGCCGAGCGGATCGAGCGTGCGCTCGAACGCAATGCGCTCGACCGCATGGGACTGGAGGCGCGTGCCGGCACGCTGTTGACCGGCAGCGAGAAGATCGAGGCGGCGGCGCGCGCGGGCCAGCTCAACCTGCTGGCGCATGCCAATGACGCGGGCGCCGACGGCGCCGGCAAGTTGGCCCAGGCATGGCGCGTCGGCTCCGAAACCGAAGGATCGGGCGCCAGGGGATTGGAATTGCCGGTCGGGCGGTCCATATTGTCCTTGGCCCTGGGCCGCGAAAACGTGGTACATATCGGGCTTACCGACGCCCGGGCGGCGAAGCGGATGAGCGAAGCGCTCGGCCGCTGGCTGCATTTCATCGGACTCGACCGCGCGAACGCGCCTTGCGAATCTGCCTCGCGGGGCGCATCGGCCATGCAGCCGACGGCGCAGGAACCGGCAGCGACGAATAGGGAATCTGAGTGAGCGATACGGACAACGAAAAGCCGAAACTGGGCACGCGCGCGCCGCTCGGCCTCAAGCGCACCGTCGAAACCGGCAAGGTGAAGCAGAGCTTCAGCCACGGCCGGTCGAACACGGTCGTGGTCGAGGTGAAGCGCCGCCGGGTGATCGGCCGTCCGGGCGAGGAAGCGCCGCGCGAGGAACCCGCGCCCGCTCCCGTCGCCGAAGCCCCGGTCGCACCGCCACCACCGCCGCCCGCGCCGCGTGCCAAGGCTGCTGACAGCCTGCTGTCGCGCCAGGAACTCCAGGCCAAGCTGCTGCGCGAAGCCGACGAGGCGCGGATGACCGCGCTCGAGGACGCGCGCCGCCGCGAGGAACAGGCACGCATCCAGGCCAATGACGACGAGCGCCGCCGCGCCGAGGAAAAGCGCGCCGCCGAGGCCGAAGCTGCCAACGCCCCGCCCGCCCCCGAGCCGGCGCCGGTCGAGCCGTCAGCTCCTGCCGCCGCCGAACCCGCTGCCGCAAGCGAGCCGGCACCGCCGCCGCCCGCGCCGCCGCAGCCGGTAGGGCTGTCGCTCGACCCCACCCTGCCCGCGCCGCGCCGGTTCACCCCGGTCGCGCGTCCCGAAATCCCGCGTCCGGCCCCCGCGCCGACGCCCACCCCCGCGGCCAGCGAGCCGGCATCCGGTTCGGGCGCATCGGCGCGGCCAGCGCCGGCCGGCACCACCGTGCCCAAGCGCACCGAGCCGCCCGCACGTCCGGCACGCGGACGCCAGGGCGACGATCGTCGCCAGTCGGGCAAGCTGACCGTCAACCGCGCGCTGGGCGACAATGACGGCGCGCGCGCGCGCTCGCTCGCCGCCCTGAAGCGGGCCCGCGAAAAGGAAAAGCGCGGCCATTCGGGCGGCCCGCGCGAGCCGCAGGTCAAGCAGGTCCGCGACGTCAAGGTGCCTGAGGCGATCACCATCCAGGAACTCGCCAACCGCATGGCGGAAAAGGGCGCCGACCTGGTCAAGACGCTGTTCAAGATGGGCATGCCCGTCACCATGACGCAGACCATCGACCAGGATACCGCCGAACTGCTCGTCACCGAATTCGGGCACAATATCGTGCGCGTTTCGGACAGCGACATCGACCTTGCGATCGACACGACCGAGGATGCCGAGGGCACGCTGCTGCCGCGTCCGCCGGTGGTGACGATCATGGGCCATGTCGATCACGGCAAGACCTCGCTGCTCGACGCGCTGCGCGGCAGCGGCGTCGCGGGCGGCGAAGCCGGCGGGATCACCCAGCATATCGGCGCCTATCAGGTCACGCTGAAGGACAAGTCGAGCGTCACCTTCCTCGACACCCCGGGCCACGAGGCGTTTTCGGAGATGCGCGCGCGCGGCGCCAACGTCACCGACATCGTCGTGCTGGTAGTGGCTGCCGACGACGGCCTGATGCCGCAGACGATCGAGGCGATCAATCACACCAAGGCGGCCGGCGTGCCGATGATCGTCGCGATCAACAAGGTCGACAAGCACGAAGCCAATCCGCAGCGCATTCGCGAACGCCTGCTCGAGCACGAAGTCGTGGTCGAGGAGATGTCGGGCGACGTCCAGGACGTCGAGGTATCGGCGCTCAAGAAGACCGGGCTCGACGACCTGATCGACAAGATCCAGCTTCAGGCCGAATTGCTCGAATTGCGCGCCAATCCCGATCGCGCGGCCGAAGGCACCGTGGTCGAGGCGAAGCTCGACAAGGGCCGCGGCCCGGTCGCGACGATCCTCGTCAGCCGCGGTACGCTCAAGGTCGGCGACATCTTCGTCGTCGGCGCCGAGAGCGGCAAGGTCCGTGCGCTGATCGACGACAAGGGACGCCAGGTGAAGAGTGCCGGGCCATCGACCCCGGTCGAGGTGCTGGGCCTGTCGGGCGTGCCGATGGCGGGCGATCCGCTGCAGGTGGTCGAGAGCGAGGCGCGTGCCCGCGAAGTCGCCGAATATCGCGCCGGCGTCATCCAGCAGAAGCGGACGACGACTTCGCCCGCCACGCTCGAGACGATGTTCAGCGCGCTCAAGGACAAGCAGGCGATCGAATATCCGCTGGTGGTCAAGGGCGACACGCAAGGGTCGGTCGAGGCGATCGTCGGGTCGCTCAACAAGATCTCGACCGACGATATCCGCGTGCGCATCCTGCAGGCGGGCGTCGGTGGCATCACCGAGAGCGACGTGACGCTCGCGGCGGCCTCGGGTGCGCCGATCATCGGCTTCAACGTGCGTCCCAACGCCAAGGCGCGCGAGATCGCCGAACGCAACAAGGTCGCGCTTAAATATTACGACGTGATCTACAACCTGACCGACGATATCCGCGCCGGCATGGCGGGCGAGCTCGGGCCGGAAGCCTTCGAGACGGTGGTCGGCCGCGCCGAAATCCGCGAGGTCTTCTCGGCCGGAAAGCATGGCAAGGCGGCGGGTCTGCTCGTCACCGAAGGCATCATCCGCAAGGCATTGAAGGCGCGCATCACCCGCGACGACGTCATCATCTATCAGGGCGAGATCGCATCGCTGCGCCGCTTCAAGGACGATGTCGCCGAAGTCCGTGCCGGCCTGGAGTGCGGCGTGACGTTCACGCAGAACTTCGTGGACATCAAGGCGGGCGACTATCTCGAGACCTTCGAGGTCGAGATGCGCGAACGGACGCTTTGATCGATGGGCGAGGAATTCAATCCGAACTCCTCGCCCTTCCTGACGCGGCTCGATCGCCGACTACGCTGTGCCGGTGAAGGCTGTGCAATTGGGTGTATCCCTGTCGTGGTAATGATTCTGGCCCCTTTCATGGTCTTTCTTTGAAGAGTCAGCGTATGGCACGCCCCACCGACACTCCCGAAACCCGCTCCGTTCGCCTGCTGCGCGTCGGCGAGCAGGTGCGGCATGCCTTGTCGGACGTGCTGATGCGCGGCGACGTGCATGACGACACGCTCGCCAGCCATCTGGTGACCATCACCGAAGTGCGGATGTCGCCCGACCTGCGGCACGCGACCGCGTTCGTGAAGCCGCTGCTCGGCAAGGCCGAGGAAGCGGTACTCAAGGCGCTGCGTACCCACACCGCCTATCTCCAGTCCGAAGTGGCACGCCGCGTGAACCTGAAATACGCCTCGAAGCTGAAGTTTCTGGCCGATGAGAGCTTCGACGAGGGCAGCCGCATCGACGCGCTGCTGCGCGCGCCCAAGGTGGCGCAGGATCTCCGGGAAGACGGGGACCGGGACGCGTGATTCGCGTCGGCATCGGCGGCTGGACCTACGAACCGTGGCGCGGCGGCACATTCTATCCCGAGAAATGGCCGCAGAAGCGCGAGCTTGAATATGCCTCGCGCGCGGTGACTGCGATCGAGATTAACGGCACCTATTATTCCAGCTTCAAGCCGGCGAGCTTTGCGGGATGGCGCGACACCGCGCCCGATGGCTTCGTGTTTGCGGTCAAGGCATCGCGTTATTGCACCAACCGCAAAGTTCTCGCCGAAGCAGGCGAATCGATTGGCAAGTTCCTTGGGCAGGGATTGACCGAACTCGGCGACAAGCTGGGCCCGATCCTGTGGCAGTTCATGGCGACCAAGAAATTCGATGCCGACGATTTCGCCGCGTTCCTGAAACTGCTGCCGGAAAAGCAGGACGGGGTGCCACTGCGGCACGCGGTGCAAGTGCGGCACGACAGTTTCCAGGTGCCCGAATTCGTGGCGATGGCCCGCGCGGCCGGCGTGGCGATCGTGTTCGCGGACTCGGCCGACTATCCCGCAATCGCCGATGTGACCGGCGATTTCGTCTATGCGCGGCTGGAGAATGCCGAGGCGCAGTATGTCGCAGGCTATGCACCGAGCGCGCTCGATCGCTGGTCGGACGCGGCGCAGGAATGGGCCGAAGGTGGTTCGCCGGAGGGTCTGCCCTATGCCGGCGCCGATCGCGCGCTCAGGCAGCCGCGCGACACCTTCATATTCATGATCAACGGCGCCAAGGAAAAGGCCCCGGCGGCGGCGCAGGCGCTGATCGAGCGGATTGGCTGAAACGCAGTCGGCTCCCTGCCCCGTTCGTTTCGAGCGTAGTCAAGAAACCTGATTGAGCGCTATACGGCGATTTCTCGACTGCGCTCGAAATCAACGGGTAAGGGTGTTTCACGGTCGCGCCGGACTCGCCCGATCCGACACCATGCGTTCGCCATCGATGACAATCGGCGAGGCAACTCCCGGAATTCCATCCATATCCAGCGCCATGCCGCGCGCCGCGACCTGCGCGTCGGCAAAGACCTCGTCGACGCGGTTGATCGGGCCGGCCGGGATCCCTTGCCTTTCCAATGCTTCGTACAGCGCCGTCTTGTCCCAGCCGCCAATCGCATGGGCGAGGATCGGAATCATCGCCGCCCGGTTGGTGACGCGCGCCGGGTTGGTGGCGAACCTTTCGTCGTCGGCCAGGTCCAGTCCCAACACCGCGCACAGCCGCCGGAACTGTCCGTCATTGCCGACCGCGACGATCAGGTCGCCATCGGCGCAGGCGAATGCCTGATAGGGGGCGAGATTGGCGTGGCCGTTGCCCATGCGGTGCGGGACGGTGCCCGACGCCATCCAGTTGAGCGCCTGGTTGGCGAGCACCGCGACCTGTGTGTCGAGCAGCGCCATATCGATATGCGCGCCCTGCCCGGTCGCATCGCGCCGCCTGAGCGCCGCCAGGATCGCGACCGCGGTATAGGTGCCGGTGAAGATGTCGGCATAGGCGATCCCGGCCTTTTGCGGGGGCCCGTCCGGCTCGCCGGTCAGCGACATGAACCCGCCCATCGCCTGGATGATGAGGTCGTATCCGGCGCGCGTCGCATAGGGTCCGGTCTGGCCGAACCCGGTGATCGACGCCGTGATCAGCCGCGGATTGACGGCGGCGAGGCTGGCATGGTCGAGGCCGTATTTGTCCAGCCCGCCGACCTTGTAATTCTCGATCACGACATCGGCGCCGCGAACCAGATCGCGCACCTGCGCCTGGCCGTCGGCCGTGGAGATATCGATTGCGAGCGATGTCTTGCCGCGATTGGTCGAGTGGAAATAGGCGGCGTCGAGGTTGCTTCCGTCCGGCCCTTGCAGGAACGGCGGGCCCCAGTGGCGGGTGTCGTCGCCCGTTCCCGGACGCTCGACCTTGATCACCTCGGCCCCCAGATCGGCCAGCAACTGCCCGCACCACGGCCCGGCAAGGATGCGCGCGAGTTCGACGACGCGCAGCCCGGCCAGTGGCTTATTCAACCCCGACGACCTCCACCGCATCCTCCTCGTCCGCGAACGCGACGAAATCGCCCGCCGCCGCGCCCATGACGGCGCGGGCAAGCGGCGCGGTGAAGGCCAGCTTGTGCTTGGCCGGATCGGCCTCGTCATGCCCGACGATGGTGAAGCGGCGCTTCTTGCCGTTGACCCGCACGGTGACGCGGCTGCCTATCCCCACTTCGTCCTCGGCGGGCTCTGGCGCGATCTCCGCGGTCGCCGCCTGGGTATTCCAATAGCGCAGGTCGCGTTTCAGCCTCTTGACCGCATCGGCGTCGGATTGGGCGGCGATCTCTGCCTCGAGCTTCCGGACCATCGCGCGGATCGCCTTGAGCCCGGCATTCGTCACCAGATTGGGGCCGACCGGGATCGGCAGCTCGAACTCGGGTTCCTTGTGCTCGTCGTCACCTTCGCGGCGGAATGCGACGCTCATGGCTGTTCTCCGATGCAAAGAGCGGGCGCGTGCGGCGCTGGAAAAATCCTCACGCGAACGCCGCGATGCCGGTGATCGCCCTCCCCAGAATCAGCCCGTGGACGTCGTGCGTGCCTTCATAGGTGTTGACCGTCTCGAGGTTGATCGCATGGCGCAGCACGTGGAACTCGGCGGCGATGCCGTTGCCGCCATGCATGTCGCGCGCGACCCGCGCGATATCGAGCGCCTTGCCGCAATTGTTGCGCTTGAGGATCGAGATCGCTTCGGGGCTGAGCGTCCCCTCGTCGAACATGCGGCCCGCCCGCAGGCAGGCGTTGAGGCCCAGCGCGATCTCGGTTTCCATGTTGGCGAGCTTCAACTGCACCAGCTGCGTTGCCGCCAGCGGCCGCCCAAACTGCTGGCGGTCGAGCGTGTAGGTCCGCGCCGCCTCCATGCAGAACTCCGCCGCGCCCATCGTGCCCCATGCGATGCCGTAGCGGGCGCGGTTGAGGCAGCCGAACGGCCCCTTCAGCCCGGCGACATCAGGCAGCAACGCATCTTCGCCGACCTCGACATTGTCCATCACGATCTCGCCGGTGATCGATGCACGCAGCGACAGCTTGCCCTCGATCTTCGGCGCGGTCAGCCCCTTCATGCCCTTTTCGAGCACGAAGCCCTTGATGCCGCCGCCATGCGCCTCGCTCTTGGCCCAGACTACGAAGACGTCGGCGATCGGCGAATTGGTGATCCACATCTTCGATCCGGAAATCGAATAGCCGCCATCGACCTGCCTGGCAGTGGTCCGCATTCCCGACGGGTCGGACCCGGCATCGGGTTCGGTCAGCCCGAAACAGCCGACCCATTCGCCGCTGGCCAGCTTGGGAAGATATTTGCGCTTCTGCGCCTCGGTCCCATAGGCGTTGATCGGATGCATCACGAGGCTCGACTGCACACTCATCGCCGAGCGATAGCCGCTGTCGATCGCCTCCACCTCGCGCGCGACCAGGCCGTACGCGACATAGCCCAGCCCTGCGCCGCCGAACTCCTCGGGAATGGTCGGGCCGAGTAGGCCAAGCTGTCCCATCTCGTGCATGATCGCGCGGTCGAAATCCTCGTCGAGATAGGCGCGGGTGACGCGCGGCAGCAGCTGTTCGCGCGCATATTGCCGCGCGGTGTCGCGCACCATCCGCTCTTCATCGGTCAATTGCGCGTCGAGCGCGAAGGGATCCTGCCAGTCGAAACGGCCCATATCAGCCATGGTACATGCTCAATTGCCTGGGGGTGATTGCGGGATCGCGGGCGCGGGGAGCGCGGTCTGCGGCGGCATCTGCGGCACCGGCGCAAAGCCGCCGCCCTGGATCGCGGTGGTCTCGATCGTGTTGAGCGCGGCGCGTGCATCGACATAGCGGCGCGCGGCGTCGGTCCAGCTCGATGCGCGCTCGGCGCCGGGCAGGCGGGCGACCTCGGCAAGCGCACCTTCGACCTGCCCGGCGTCGAGCATCCGGCGCGCGCGGGTCAGCCGGTCGTTGGGACGCGGACTCGGCGTCCCCTCGTCGCGCAGCACCACCAGATCGGACACCTCGCGGCGCAGCGCAGCCGTCCAGCTTTCGTCGGCATTGCCGCTGGTCAGGTCGGGCGCCAGCGTGTCGAGCGCGAGCCGCAAGTCCTCGAGCGTCACCGGCTGACGCGACGCAGCGATAACATAGCCGACCGCGCGCGGTTCGACCGCGCCGAAGCGTTCGCGCAGCTGCCCCTCGATATATCCGAGACCCAGCCCGCGATCGAGCGCGCGCCGCGCGGCGAACGCCACCAGCAGGCCCTCGGCGCGCGTCGCGAAGGTCGAGGCCACCCGCGAGTCGCTGTCGACATTGGCCAGCCGCGCCTCGAGCATCTGGATACGCTGCGCCAGCTGGATTTCGCGCGCATAGAGCGACGCGACATCGGTGCCGGGCGGCAGTGCCGCGGTCGGCTGCGCCGCGGCTTGCGGTTGCACCGCGGTTCCGCGTGCCGCACTGCGGCTGCCTAACCAGCGCTCGCCGAAATAATGGACGCCCGCCGCCATCGCCGCCAGTCCCGCAAGGAATGCGAGCAGCGCGACGATCCAGCCGGTACGCGCCGACGCGCGCGGCGGGCGGCCGGTATCGAAACTGCCGGTGTCGCTCATGGCGCCTTATCCTCGCGCATGGCGGGCGGGTCAATCGCCAGCGTCCGCGCCGCATCGATCAGCGCCGCGTCGCTCGGCAATGCGGCGATCGCGGTGGAGTCCCAACCGCCGCCAATCGCTTCGAGCGCCTCGGCGCTGATCGCTACCACCCGGATCGACGGGCGCAGGTCCCCGGCGACATCGCGCAGCGCCGATCCGGCCCGCGGCGAATGCACCAATGCCACCGCGCCGCCCAGCGCCGCTACCGCATCGGCAGGGGGATCGACCCGCTCGCTGGCATAGACGACGCGCGTGTCCGCGGCGAGGGCCAGCGCTTCGGTGCGGTCGCGCCCGGCAAGATGCAAGGCGCGGGCAAAGCCCATCGCCTGCGCCCATTCGCCGAGCGCGCCGACGCCGTGCGTTCCCGTCACGGCCACGGTCAGCCCGGCGGCGCGCGCCGCGTCGGCGGTTGCCTGGCCGACCGCGAGCACCGGCAGCCCCGCGAGGCTGCGCAGCCCTTCCCCGGCATGACGCACGGCATTGGCGCTGGTCAGCAACAGGCTGTCGAACCCCGCCGGATCGGGCACCTGCCACGCCACCGGCACCACCGCGAACAACGGCAGCCGCAGCGCGGTCATCCCGGCCGCTGCTATGCGCCCGGCGGTAGCGGACGCGCCCGGTTCGGGGCGCAGGACGGCGATCGGGCGCATCACTCGGCGGCGAACAGGCGGCGGATGCTGGCAGGCGCGCGCTCCAGCAGCTCGCGCGCAAGGCCGGGCGCGATCTCGATATCGCCGACCGCGCCGCGCGCTTCGCCGGCCACCTTGTCGCTGCCATCTTCGGCGAGCAGTTCGGCGCGCAGCGTCAGTTCGCCGTCGGCGATCGTCGCCAGCGCACCCACTGCCGAATGGCAATCGGCGCCAAGTTCGGCGAGCAGCGCGCGTTCGGCGGTCACGCATGCGCAGGTGGTCGCGCAGTCGATCGCCGACACCAGCGCGCGCGCTGCCGCGTCTTCGGCGCGGACCTCCACCGCGACCGCGCCTTGCGAAGGCGCGGGCAGCATCGTCTCGACCGGGATGGCATGCCCGACGTCGCCGCGCCCCAGCCGATCGAGCCCGGCTGCCGCGAGCAGCGTGGCATCCGCTTCCCCCGCCGCCACCTTGGCGAGCCGGGTGTCGACATTGCCGCGAAACACGATGATCGACAGGTCGGGGCGGATTGCGCGCAATTGCGCAGCGCGGCGCGGCGAGCTGGTGCCGATCACCGCGCCGTGCTTGAGCGCCTCGATCGACGCCGCGCCGATAAGCCGATCGCGAACATCGGCGCGCGGCAGCGTCGCGGCGATGGCGATCGGGGTAGGCCGGATCGTCTCGACATCCTTGAGCGAATGCACGCAGCAATCGACCTCCCCCGCCAGCAGCGCGCGGTCAAGCTCCTTGGTCCACAACGCCTTGCCGCCAATCTCCGCAAGCGCGCGGTCCTGCACGCGGTCGCCGGTTGTGCGGATGACGACGATCTCGAAGCTGTCAGCGCTGCGGCCGTGCGCCGCCGAAAGCGCGTCGCGGACCATGCCCGCCTGGGTGAGCGCCAGCGGCGAGCCGCGCGTGCCGATGCGAAAGAGGGATGCCATCCGCCTTGTGCTAGCCGCGCGTGCAGCTAGAGGAAAGGGATGGCGTGCATCCAAGATGCGGCACCGGCCCGCTCCCCCACCCGACCGCCCGTCCGGCATGACCATGTGGGGGGCCAGGTGGCGGAGCGGGACGGGGCTACACCACAATGCTGATCCTCGGCATCGAATCGAGTTGCGACGAGACCGCGGCGGCGCTGGTGCGGTCCGACCGCACGATCGTTGCGCACAAGCTGGCGGGACAAGAGGCCGCGCACGCGCCCTATGGCGGCGTCGTACCCGAGATCGCCGCGCGTGCGCATGTCGAGATGGTCGGCCCGCTGGTCGAGGCGGCGCTGGCCGAAGGCGGGGTCGCGCTGCGCGATGTCGATGCGATCGCGGCGACCGCCGGGCCCGGACTGATCGGCGGGGTGATGGTCGGGCTGGTCACGGCCAAGGCGCTGGCGCTGGCGAGCGGCAAGCCGCTGATCGCGGTCAATCATCTCGAGGGGCACGCGCTGTCGGCGCGGCTGACCGATCCCGACCTCCAATTCCCCTACCTGCTGTTGCTGGTATCGGGGGGGCATTGCCAGCTGTTGCTGGTAGCAGGCGTCGGCCGCTATCGCCGGCTGGCGACGACGATCGACGATGCCGCGGGCGAAGCGTTCGACAAGACCGCCAAGCTGCTAGGCCTCGGCTTTCCCGGCGGCCCCGCGGTCGAGCGGGCTGCGGCCGACGGCGATCCCCGCGCGGTGCCGCTGCCGCGCCCGCTGTTCGGTTCGCCCGAGCCGCATTTCTCATTCGCCGGGCTCAAGAGCGCAGTCCTGCGCGCGCGCGACGCGGGGACGCATCGCGCCGAAGACATCGCCGCCTCATTCCAGCAGGCAGTGATCGATTGCCTGGTAGATCGCACGCGGGTGGCGATCCGCGCCGCCGCCTTGCCGGTTTCGAGCCAGGACGGGTCGATTACCGCTCTCGTCGTCGCCGGGGGTGTCGCTGCCAATCGCTCGGTCCGCGCCGCGCTCGAAACGCTTGCTGCCGAACACGGCCTGCGCTTCGTCGCGCCGCCCTTGTGGCTGTGCACCGACAATGCCGCGATGATCGCCTGGGCGGGCGCCGAACGCTTCGCCGCAGGGCTGACCGACCCGCTCGACGTCGCCGCGCGCCCGCGCTGGCCACTCGATCCCGATGCGGAAAAGGTGCGCGGCGCGGGGGTCAAGGCATGAGGATGGGGGCATGAAGCTGGGCGTGATCGGCGGCGGCGCCTGGGGCACCGCGCTCGCGCAGGTCGCCGCGCGCGGCGATCGCGACGTGCTGTTATGGGCGCGCGAGCGCGACGTCGTGACGTCGATCAACCGCGACCATGTCAACGCCGCGTTTCTGCCGGGAATCGCGCTGTCGCCGTCGATCCGCGCTACCGGCAGCCTGGGCGAGCTGAGCGGCTGCGACGCGTTGCTGGTGGTCGCCCCGGCGCAGCATGTCCGCGCCGTACTCGCCGAAACCGCGGTCGGTGCCACGCCGCTGGTGCTGTGCGCCAAGGGGATCGAGGCGGGGACCCGGCTGCTGGTCGGCGAAGTCGCGCAAGGCGTGCACCCCCGCGCACCCATCGCGGTGCTGTCGGGGCCGACCTTTGCGCACGAGGTCGCTGCCGGACAGCCGACGGCGGTGACGCTGGCGTGCGCCGATGCCGGGCTGCGTAGCGCGCTCGCCGACAGGCTCGCCGGTCCCGGCTTTCGCCCCTACGCGTCGGACGACGTGGTCGGTGCCGAGATCGGCGGCGCGGTAAAGAACGTGCTGGCGATCGCCTGCGGCGTGGTCGAGGGTGCCGGGCTCGGCCTCAACGCTCGTGCCGCACTGATCGCGCGCGGGTTTGCCGAAATGACGCGCTTCGGCGTCGCCCGCGGCGGACGCGCGGAAACACTCGGCGGACTGTCGGGATTGGGCGACCTCGTACTGACCTGCAATTCGGTCAATTCGCGCAATTTCTCGCTCGGCCTCGGGCTCGGACGAGGTCGTTCGGCGCAGGCGCTGCTCGCCGATCGCCGGACCGTCGCCGAGGGCGCGTTCACCGCCCCCGTGCTGCGCGAGGCGGCGGCGGAGGCCGGCGTCGACATGCCGGTCTGCGCGGCGGTCTGCGATCTGCTCGAAGGCGCGCCGATCGACGCGGTGGTCGGCGCGTTGCTGGCACGGCCGCTCAAGCGCGAGGCAGCCTGAGCCTCCGGCTTGCGAACGGCCTCAGAAGTCGATCGCGATGCCCTTGTTCTCCCAGTCGCCATAGCGGACCGGGTCCTTGCCGTCGGGATCGTCCTGCGGCCGCTGCATCGGTTCGGGCTGCGGCACCGGCGGCGATTTCGAGAGATGCGCGGGCGGCTTCACGTGGGTCGGGCGTTCGCCCATCGAATCCTCCTTGCGATTGAACAATCTGGCGCCTCGCCCCACATTGGCCTGCGAAGGAGGCGGTTCAAGTGAACCAGGTCAAGACGACGATATTGCTCGCGGCGCTGACCGCATTGTTCATGGCGCTGGGCTTCACGCTCGGCGGCGCGCGCGGCGCCGTGCTCGCGCTGGTCGTGGCAGCGGGCATGAACCTGTTCACCTATTGGAACGCCGACAAGATCGTCCTCAAGATGCATCGCGCGCGGGAGGTCGATGGCACTTCCTGCCCCGAATTCGTCGGGCTCGTCAGCGAATTGGCGCGCCGCGCGAACCTTCCCGTGCCCAAGGTCTATGTCATCGATTCGCCGCACCCCAACGCCTTTGCCACCGGGCGCAATCCCGCCAATGCCGCGGTCGCCGCGACTACGGGGCTGCTCGGCATGCTGACTCGCGACGAGATCGCGGCGGTGATGGCGCACGAGATCGGCCATGTCCGCAACCGCGATACATTGATCATGACGATGGTCGCGACGATCGCCGGTGCGATCTCAATGCTCGCAAATTTCGGACTGTTCTTTCGCGGCGACGCGCGTGGCTCGATCCTGCCGACTATCCTCGCGGTGCTGGTCGCCCCGTTCGCAGCGATGATCGTCCAGCTGGCGATCAGCCGCACGCGCGAATATGGCGCCGACCGGGCCGGCGCCGAGATTTCGGGCAATCCGCGTGCACTCGCCTCGGCGCTGGCCAAGCTTGCGCGCGGCGCGGCGGCGGTGCCCAATCCCGTGACGCAGCGCAATCCGGCGGCGGCGGCACTTTATATCGTGCCCGGCCTCGGCAAGGGTGGCGACAGCCTGTTCTCGACGCATCCCGATACCGGCAACCGTATCGCCGCGCTCGAGGCCATCGCCGCCGAGATGGGGGGAAGCATGCCGTTTCCGCCGCATCGTCCGCGCATGCGCGCTGCCACGTCGGTACCCGTCACCCGTACGCCGCCGCGCCGCGCCAGCGCGCTCGATCCGAACAAGCGCCGCTAACTTGGCCGCCGTCACTTTCGATCCGCCCGGCACCGCCGCGCGGCGAGCTGCGCTTCGGCTGCTCGACGCCGTGCTCCGCCGGGGACTGGCGATCGAACAGGCGATCGGCAATGCTACCAAAGGCATCGACAAGCGCGAGGATCGTGCGCTCGCACACGCCATCGCCGCCGAAGTGCTGCGCTGGCTGCCCGATCTCGACGAACTGATCGATTCGGCGACCAGGCGTCCGCTTCCCGACGATGCCAAGGCGCGCACGGTGCTGCGCATCGCGCTGGTCCAAGCGCTGCGCATGCAGACGCCGCCGCATGCCGCCATCGCCACCGCATTGCCGCTGGTCGATGGCGGTCCTCGCAAGCTGGTGCACGGCGTGTTCGGCACGTTGATGCGCCGTCCTGCGGCCTTGCCCGAATTCCCCCGGCTTCCCGATGCCGCGGCGCTGCGCTGGCAGGCGCATTGGGGCGACGAGACCGTCGCCGCCGCGGGCCGCGCGCTGGCGGTGCAGCCGCCGCTCGACCTGACGCTCGCCCGCCCGGACGCTGAGGCGCCGCCGGGCGAGGCGCTGATGCCGCAGCACCTGCGGCTGATCGACCCCGGCGCGGTGCCGGCGCTGGACGGGTTTGCGGGCGGCGGCTGGTGGGTACAGGACCTTGCCGCATCCCTGCCAGCGCGGTTGCTTGGCGCCGGCCCCGGTCGCGCGCTCGACCTGTGCGCCGCGCCGGGGGGCAAGACGCTGCAGCTCGCGGCGGCGGGCTGGAGCGTGACCGCGGTCGATATCTCGCAAAGTCGTCTCGCGCGACTTGGCGAGAACTTGGAGCGGACCGGGCTGGCGTTCGATATCGTCGCCGCCGATCTGCTGGACTGGGCCCCGGCAAGCCCCGCCGACGCGGTTCTGCTCGACGCGCCGTGCAGTGCGACGGGCATCTTTCGCCGCCATCCCGACGTGCTGTACCGCGTGCGCCCGTCGCTGATCGCGGAAATGGCGCAGTTGCAGGCACGGCTGTTTGCGCGTGCCGCCGATTGGGTGCGCCCGGGCGGGACGTTGGTCTACGCCACCTGTTCGCTCGAACCGGCCGAAGGCGAGGCGCAGCTCGAAGGATTGCTCGCCGCGCGCCCAGATTTCGCGATCGATCCCGTGCAACCCGGTGAATTGCCCCCGGGTCTCGCACCGCACTCGCTGGGTTATGTCCGCACCCTGCCAGGAATGCTGGCCGACCAGGGCGGGCTCGACGGATTCTTCATCGTCCGACTGCGCCGCTCGCCAAGCTGACCGCGTCGCGCTTGCTAGGCCAACGCCCCATGCTACAGGGGGGCGCATCATGGCCAAGCCCGTCCGCATCGCCCCGTCGATCCTGTCCGCCGATTTCGCACGATTGGGCGAGGAAGTCCGCGCGATCGACGAAGCGGGGGCCGACTGGATCCACATCGACGTGATGGACGGGCATTTCGTGCCCAACCTCACCATCGGCCCGGCAGTGGTCAAGGCGCTGCGTCCGCATACGACCAAGCCGTTCGACGTCCATCTGATGATCTCGCCCGTGGACGCCTATCTCGACGCGTTCGCTGAGGCCGGGGCCGACACGATCACCGTCCATCCCGAGGCGGGGCCGCATCTCCATCGCACGCTCCAGCGAATCAAGGGGCTGGGGCTGCGCGCGGGCGTGGTGCTCAACCCCGCCACCCCCGCCAAGATGCTCGACTATGTGCTGGAGGACGTCGACCTGGTGCTGGTGATGAGCGTCAATCCGGGATTTGGCGGGCAGAGCTTCATCCCGAGCCAGCTGCGCAAGATCACCGGGATCCGCACGATGATCGACAAGCTCGGCAAGGACATCGATCTCGAGGTCGATGGCGGCGTCGATCAAGGCAATTGCGAGGCGGTGATCGCCGCCGGCGCCGACGCGCTGGTCGCCGGGACTGCCAGCTTTCGCGGTGGCCCGGCCGCCTATGCCGACAATATCCGCCTGTTGAGAGGCGGATGACCGACCTGCCCCCGGTCGATCCCGGCGCCGACGGGATCGAACAGGGCAAGCGGCTGGTGCGCGTGTCGGGCGATGGTGGGCTGTCGCTCGCGGATCGGCTGGCCGAGCGCTTCCACCGCCTGACGTGGCGCACGCCGCTGCACGCGCTGCGGCTGAAAGGGCATCACCCGCTCAAGCTGATCGCCGTCGCCGACGACCCGTTCCTCGGCGATCCCGATCGCGGCCATGCGCTGCTCGACGGCATGCTTAGCCTGCGCGGCGAGACGCGCAATCTCCACGAGCTCCATCTCGACCGGCCCGGCTTTTCGCCGGCGTTCGGCGAATATCTGCACAGCTTTGCGTGGCTGCGCGATCTGTCGACGGTAGCGACCCGGGCGCATGCCGCGCCGATCGCCGAAGCGCTGATGCGCGAGTGGCTGAGCGTCCATGCCGACCATGTCGCCGGCGCGGCATGGCGCGCCGACAATTGGGGCAGGCGCATCCTGGCGTGGATCGCGCATGCGCCGCTGATCCTGTCGTCGACCGATCTCGTCTATCGTTCGAAAGTCCTCAACACGCTGGCGCGCGGGGCGCGCCACATCGATCGCGTCGCTGACAAGGCTCCGGCGGGGGCGCCGCGCATCGCCGCATGGTGCGGTGTCGTCGCTGCCGGGCTCATCATTCCCGGCGGCGATCCGCGGCGCGCGTTCGGCGAAGCCGGGCTGGCGCGCGCCATCGCCTCCGGCATGTTCGACGATGGCGGCAGCGTCGGTCGCTCGCCGGCCGCGCAGCTCGAAATTGTCCAGCTGCTGACGATGCTGCGCGAAACCTATGCCGCGCGCCGCCTGCAGCCGCCCGAGATCGTCGCCGCGACGCTGCACCGCGCGGTCACCGCGCTGCTCGGGCTGATGCACGGCGATGGCGGCCTGTCGAGCTGGCAGGGATCGGGACCGATGGCGGCCGAGATGCTCGCGCAGGTGATCGATGCCACCGGTGTGCGCGCGCGGCCGCTGCGCCAGGCAGGCGAATGGGGCTATCAGCGGCTGTCGGCGGCCAAGGCGGTGCTGATCTTCGACGCCGCGCCGCCGCCGGTCGGCCGCCTCGTCGCGGGTGGATGCGCATCGACGCTGGCGTTCGAGTTTTCGGACGGACCCAATCGTATCGTCGTCAATTGCGGCGGCGCGCGCGCCGTCACCGCCAGCGTTCCCGCGCCGCTCGCCGAAGGGCTGCGGACCAGCGCCGCGCACTCGACGCTGATCGTGGGCGACAGCAATTCGAGCGCGATCCATGGCGACGGCACGCTTGGCAAGGGCGTGGTCGAGGTCGAGCTGACGCGCCAGGAAAGCGACGCCTCGAGCCGGATCGAGGCGAGCCATGACGGCTATGTCCGCCGCTTCGGCCTGCTCCACCGGCGTCAGGTCGTGCTGTCGGGGGACGGGCGCGATCTGCGCGGAGAGGATTCGCTGCTGCCGTCGGGGCGGCGCAAGGCGCGCGGCGATACCGGTTTTGCGATCCGCTTCCATCTGGCGCCGAGCGTCGAGGTTGCCGCCACTGCGGACGGGCAGGCGGCGATCCTGCGGCTGCCCGGTCAGTCGATGTGGCAATTCCGCAGCCGCGGCGCGGCGGTGTCGATCGAAGAATCGATCTGGATCGACGGCGCCGGCCGACCGCACGCTACGCGCCAGCTGGTGCTGACCGCCATGGCTCCGCCGGGCGGCGCCGTGGTCAGTTGGCTGTTCCACCGGGCACGGTAAGTACGACGCATCGGCCGAGCGCGGACTTGCACTCGCCCGCCGCGCCCCGTACCCGCCCGGGCATGACTAGCATCCCGATCCGCCGCGCGCTTCTTTCCGTTTCCGACAAGACCGGGATCGTCGATCTCGGCCGCGCGCTGGCCGCGCGCGGCACCGAACTGGTTTCGACCGGCGGCACCGCAAGCGCCTTGCGCGATGCCGGACTGACGGTGCGCGACGTGTCCGACCTAACCGGCTTTCCCGAGATGATGGACGGCCGCGTCAAGACGCTGCACCCGGCGGTGCATGGCGGGCTGCTCGGCGTGCGCGACGACCCCGCCCATGCTGCGGCGATGGCAGCGCACGGCATCGGCGCGATCGACCTCGTCGTCGTCAACCTCTATCCGTTCGAAGCGACCGTGGCCAAGCGCGCCGACCGCGATACGGTGATCGAGAATATCGACATTGGCGGGCCGAGCATGGTGCGGTCGGCGGCCAAGAACCACGCCTATGTCGCGATCGTCACCGATCCGGCCGACTATGCGATGCTCAAAGGCGGCGTCACCACGATCGACCAGCGCAGGCTGCTCGCGGCCAAGGCATTCGCTGCGACCGCCGCCTATGATGCGGCGATCGCGGGATGGTTCGGCCATGTCGACCAGGGCGCGCGCTTTCCCGATCGCGTCACGCTGCCGATGCGCAAGCTGGCCGAGCTGCGCTATGGCGAGAATCCGCATCAGCTCGCCGCGCTCTATGCCCCGAACACGGGCGGCGACGGCATCGCCGGCGCGCAGCAGCTTCAGGGCAAGGAACTCAGCTACAACAATTACAACGATGCCGACGCGGCGCTCGAGCTGGTCAGCGAGTTTCGCGACGGCCCGCCCACCGTCGTCATCGTCAAGCACGCCAATCCGTGCGGCGTGGCATCCGCAGACACGCTGATCGATGCGTACCGGGCGGCGCTGGCCTGCGACAGCGTCTCAGCATTCGGCGGCATTATCGCGGTCAATCGCCCGCTCGATGGTGCTACTGCCGAGGCGATCAGCGGCATCTTCACCGAAGTGGTTGCGGCGCCAGATGCCGATGCCGATGCGCGTGCGGTATTTGCGCGCAAGAAGAATCTGCGGCTGCTGCTGACTGGCGATTTGCCCGACCCCGCACGCAAGGGTCGCATGCTCAAGTCGATCGCCGGCGGCTTCCTGATCCAGTCGCGCGATTTCGGCACCTTGACCGACGAATTGCTGAAGGTCGTGACGCGCCGCGCCCCAACGCCGCAGGAGCTCGCCGATTGCCGCTTCGCGTGGACGGTGGCCAAGCACGTCAAATCGAACGCGATCGTCTATGCCAGGGATGGCGCAACGGCGGGCATCGGCGCGGGACAGATGAACCGCCTTGAAAGCGCGCGCATCGCCGCGTGGAAAGCAAAGGACGCAGCCGAAAAGGCGGGTTGGGAAGCCCCGCGCACGATCGGCTCCGCTGTTGCTTCGGACGCGTTCTTTCCATTTGCGGATGGGCTGCTCGCCGCGGTCGAGGCGGGCGCCACCGCCGTCATCCAGCCCGGCGGATCGATCCGCGACGACGAGGTGATCGCCGCCGCCGACGCCGCCGGACTGGCGATGGTGTTCACCGGAATGCGCCACTTCCGCCACTGATCGAACGGGCGCGAACAGCTAGCGGTCGGTCGGAAGGTACAGCTCGCTTCCTTCCTCACGAAAGCGATCGCGCATCTGCGCCATTCCCGCTTCGGCATCGGGCACCGGTTCGGCATGCGCGGCGAGGAAGCTGTCGGCGCCCTGATTCTGCTTTGCCGCGAAGTCGCGCACTTCCTGCGTGATCTTCATGCTGCAGAATTTCGGACCGCACATCGAACAGAAATGTGCGGTCTTGGCACCTTCGGCGGGCAGCGTCTGATCGTGGTAGCTTTCCGCGGTATCGGGATCGAGCGACAGGTTGAACTGGTCGCGCCAGCGAAATTCGAAGCGCGCACGCGACAGCGCGTCGTCGCGTATCTTGGCTGCCGGATGCCCTTTCGCGAGGTCCGCCGCGTGCGCGGCCAGCTTGTAGGTCACCACCCCGACCTTGACGTCGTCGCGGTCGGGCAGTCCCAGATGCTCCTTGGGGGTGACGTAGCACAGCATCGCGGTGCCGAACCATCCGATCATCGCCGCACCGATCGCACTGGTGATGTGGTCGTATCCCGGCGCGATGTCGGTGGTCAGCGGCCCCAGCGTGTAGAAGGGCGCCTCGCCGCACGCTTCCAGTTGCTTGTCCATATTGGCCTTGATCTTGTGCATCGGCACATGGCCCGGCCCTTCGATCATCACCTGGACATCGTGCTTCCAGGCTACTTGGGTCAACTCGCCGAGCGTCGCCAGCTCGGCGAACTGCGCCTCGTCATTGGCGTCGGCGATGCTGCCCGGGCGCAGGCCGTCGCCCAGCGAGAAGGCCACGTCATAGGCCTGCATGATCTCGCAGATCTCCTCGAACCGGGTGTAGAGGAAGCTCTCCTTGTGATGGCTCAGGCACCACTTCGCCATGATCGACCCGCCGCGTGAGACGATGCCGGTGACCCGCTTTGCGGTCATCGGGATATAGGGCAGTCGCACCCCGGCATGGATGGTGAAGTAGTCGACGCCCTGTTCGGCTTGTTCGATCAGCGTGTCGCGAAAGATCTCCCAGGTCAGGTCCTCGGCGACGCCGCCGACCTTTTCGAGCGCCTGATAGATGGGCACCGTGCCGATCGGCACCGGCGAGTTGCGCAATATCCACTCGCGCGTGTCGTGGATGTTGCGGCCGGTCGACAGGTCCATCACCGTGTCGGCGCCCCATCGGATCGACCAGACCAGCTTGTCGACTTCCGCCGCGACGTCGCTCGCGACCGCGCTGTTGCCGATATTGGCGTTGATCTTGACCAGAAAATTGCGCCCGATCGCCATCGGCTCGGATTCGGGGTGGTTGATGTTGCTGGGGATGATTGCACGGCCGCGCGCCACTTCGTCGCGGACGAATTCGGGCGTCACGAAATCGGGAATCGCCGCACCGAAATCCTGGCCGTCGCGGATGTGCTCGCGGATCTGCTCGCGGCCGAGATTCTCGCGCACCGCGACATATTCCATTTCGGGAGTGATGATCCCGCGCCGGGCATAATGCATCTGGCTGACGTTGGCGCCGGGACGCGCGCGCAGCACCTGCTTGCGGACATTGGGGAAGGGCTGGACCCCGCCGGAACGGTCGGGCCCGAGCTGGCCGTTATCCTCAGGGCGCACTTCGCGCTGCGCGACCTTCTCGACATCGCCGCGGCCAATGATCCAGTCGCGGCGGATTTCGGGCAGCCCCGCCATGATGTCGATGCGGGCATTTGCGTCGGTATAGGGGCCCGACGGATCATAGACGCGCAGCGGCGGTTCGCCGCACGACGGCTCGAGGTCGATCTCGCGCATGGCGACGCCGAGTGGGCCGACATGGACCTTGCGCGATCCGCGGATCGGGCCGGTGGTTACCTTGAGTTCGGTGCGGGCAGGAATGTCGGCCATGATGCTCTCCAATGGCGGGAGAGCACGGACTTCGGGAAAAAGGCCGCTCCCTCCCTACGCCGGTGTCAGGCCTGATCCCTGCGGATCAGTCCCTTAACGATGCTGTCGCGTTTCCTCGCGGAAACGCTAGGCCGGATCAGGTTCAGCGGGTCGCCGGCTCGTGCCAGCATCTCAACCGCCGATCAGCGGTCCCCCGGGGAATGGCGTTAGCATAGGGGGGGCAAGCCCCCCCGTCCAGTTCGGTCGATCGTCAGCAGATGTCATCAATCCACCGGCGTCAGCGTCACTTCGCCGCCCAGATAATAGAGAGCGGTCAGCCCTTCATAGCCCGAGTCGGTGCCGATCACGAGCCACAGCCGCCCCTCGGCATCGCTTTCGACCACCGGGCCGTCGCCGTCGCTCGACAATTGCTTCAAGCCATAGCGAGATCCGCTGCAATCGCCGGCATCGTCGGCAGCGACATTGCCCAGCACCGCGACGTCGTCGCCGCCCTCGGCCTGGTTTGCCTTGTCGAAATTGACCGAGAGCAGCCCGTCATCGAGCATCCGCGCCGGCGCCGCGCCGCTCGCCCCGGCCTTGACCGTCACCGCTTCGCCGGGCGCGCCGCCGATGCCGAAGCATCCCGCCGGGGCGTTGCTGGCGATGGTGATGTCGGTATCGACCCGATACGCCTGGTTGGGCGCCAGGTCGGCAACCGGACGCGTCAGATACATGAACACGTCGTCCGACCGGTTCTCGCTCGACAGCAGGAAACCCGTGCGGCTCGCCAGCGGCGCGGGCAGATCCTCGATCCGGGCGGTGAAGCCGATCACTTCCTCCATGCCCTGCGAATAATCGGCATAGTCCGCCAGCCAGCCCGAGGCGCCGTCCGAAAAATCGATGTCGAGGGTCACCGCGCTCGGACCGGGGCCGGGGGTCGGGGTCGCCGTCGGGGTCGGGGTTGGCGTCGGCGTCGGATCGGGATCGCCCGATCCGTTATCCTCGCACCCCGCCAGCACCAACGCCGCCGCCAATAGAATCGCTCGCATCGCTCACTCCTCGTCTGCCAATCATCGGCATGACGAGGCCGGTCGCGCGATCCCGTACGGCGTCCGGCATCAGAAGCTGTAGGCCAATCCGACTGCGCCCAGCCATTGCCCGCGCGACCCCGCCACGCTGGTGATCGGGCTGTCGCCGAAATCATTGAGCATCCGCTTGTAGGTGCCGCCCGCGACGAGTTGCAGCCCGTTCAGCAGGTCGCCGGTCAACGAATGGGTGAATGCCAGCCCGATGGTATAATGCTTCCATCCACCGTCGGCGTCATAGGCAGGCAAGCCAGACAGTACCGCATCGGGCGCAGTGACCGAGAAATAGGTGTCGGCATAGCGGTTCTCGACACGCTCCGCCGAGACGAACAGCCCGACCAGCGCCTTGCGGCTGAGCGGCGTGGAATAGCTGACCGACGGCGTCCAGATGCCGCTCTCGTGCGTGCCGGACACATCGGTGCGGTAGCTGAGCGAGGCCGAAAGCCGGTCGAAATCGCTGGTGATCACGCCGGTCTTGCCGATGCCGACATAGCCGCCGAGCTCGATCGCGATGTCGCGTTCCGGCAGCGACGCGACACGGATGTCGTCGATCGCGTCGACACTCGACCGGTTGAAGTTGACCACGGCGATCGGCCCCGCCTGGAAATCCCAGGTCGGACCGACCCCATCGCGGATCAGGTCGACGCTGGCGCGGTTGCCGAGCACGGTGAAGGCGAAGCCGCTGACTCGCCCGATCGCGGCGGGAAAGGGCGTGACGCTATAGTCGTTCGACCCCTCGTAATCGGGCAGGATCGCCGCGCCTGCGCCGACGATGGCGAAGTCGCCACCGGCATCGGGCAGGTCCGCCGCTGTCGGGGAAGCGTCTTGATCCTGCGCCTGGGCAGGGGCGACGGCGAACGCGGCGCAGGCCGCGAGGGAGAAAAGCAGGGATCGCAAGGAAAGGAACTCCGGGCAAGGTTTCAGGAGCGAAACGTCGGCGTTCAGTTTTAGGTCCGTCGTTCGCACAATTGAGGGTCAGCTGCCCGGACGGGTCCACAGATGATCGGGCCGCGCGACCGCTGCGCCTTTCTTGCGCGCCCGTGCCTGGACCCATGCCCGCGCGATCCAGCTCAGCTTTGCCAGCTTCGACGTCGACACGCGGTGGTCCCAGGCATGGTCGCCGCGCTTGGCCACTTCGCGCGCGATATCGCCGTAAATGCCCGCCGCCGCGAGGACCGCCCAGGCCGAGCGGAACGGCAGCCTTGCGGTGCCGACGCGCGCGCTCGTTTCATATTCCTCCGCCATCGCCGCCAGCCGCCGCGCCAGCACCGTCAGGCGCGGGCGGAAATGCGGTTTCATGTGCTGGCCGGGCGGGAAGTCCATCTCGGTCAACCATTCGTCGGGCAGGTAGCATCGCCCACCGCGATCATCCTCCTCGATATCGCGTGCGATGTTGGCGAGCTGGAAGGCGATGCCGAGGTCGCAGGCGCGATCGAGCGTGGCGTCGTCATCGGGATCGACGCCCATCACGACCGCCATCATGCAGCCGACGACTCCGGCGACATGATAGCAATAGCGCAGCAGGTCGGCCTCGGAGCGCGGCCGCCAGTCGGCGGTATCGAGGCGGAACCCCTGCACCACGTCGCGGGCGAAGCGCGGCGGCAGCCGGGTTTCGGCGGCGACGATGCGCAGCGCGTCGAAGGCCGGATCGCCGACCCAGTGTCCGGCCAGCGCCGCCTCGGTCTTTACCTCGATCTCGGCCAGCCGCGCCTGCGGATCGGCGACCTTGCTCAGCGCGTGGCCGTGATCCTGGCCATCGGCCAGATCGTCGCATTTGCGGCACCACGCATAGAGCAGCCAGGTGCGCTCGCGGGTCGCGCGGTCGAACAGCCTGCTGGCCGCGGAGAAGCTCTTCGAACCCCGCGCGATCGATTCCTGTGCGGTTGCGACGATCGCCGCGCGGGAAGGCACGGCGCCTGCGCTCACAGTTCCTCGCGCGTCATCCGAAAGATCGGCGTGTGCGGCACATAGGCCGCCATGCGATCGAGCAGCCGACCCAGATCGTCGTCGACGATCAGGATGTCGCGGTGCTGCGACCGCAGGAAGCCCACCTCCGCCATGGTGTTCACGAACGCGATCAGATGATCGTAATAGCCCGCGACGTTGAGCAGCCCGACCGGGTCCGAATGATAGCCTAGCTGCGACCAGCTCATCGCTTCCCACAATTCGTCCATTGTGCCGGTGCCGCCGGGAATCGTCAGGAAGCCATCGGAAAGCTCGGTGAAGCGCGCCTTGCGCTCGTGCATCGTGGTGACGGTTTCGAGGCTGGTCAGTCCGCGATGCGCGACCTCGGCATTGACCAGCGCTTCGGGAATGACGCCGATCACCTCGCCGCCCGCCGCGAGCGCGCCATCGGCTACCGCGCCCATCAGCCCAAGCCTGCCGCCGCCATAGACGACGCCGATCCCGCGTTCGGCCAGGCTGCGCCCGATCGCATGCGCGGTATTGAGGAACACGGGATCGGCGGGCGAGGCCGAGCCGCAATAGACGGCGATGCGGTTCACCGCCGCTCCTCCAGCATCAGCTCCGCCGTCGCCTTGGCGCTGCCGACCACGCCGGGAATGCCGGCGCCCGGGTGCGTGCCAGCGCCGACGAAATACAGGTTCGAGATATGGTCGTCGCGATTGTGCGCGCGGAAATACGCGCTCTGCGTCAACAGCGGCGCGAGGCTGAAGGCGCTCCCCTGATGCGCGTTCAGATCTGCTGCAAAGTCGGTCGGCATATAGCTGAACTTGGTGACGATCCGCTCGTGGATGTCGGGGATCAGCCGCCTGCCGACCTCGTCGAGGATGCGTTTTTCGAGGATCGGCCCGATTTCGTTCCAGTCCGCCGGGAATTTCGCCATGTGCGGCACCGGCGCGAGCGCGTAGAAAGTCGAATGCCCTTCCGGTGCCATCGACGGATCGGTGACGGTCGGGTGGTGAAGATAGAGCGAAAAATCCTCGCTGAGCACGCCGTGATCGTAGATGTCGGCGAGCAGCCCCTGATAGCGCGGCCCGAACAGGATCATGTGGTGCGGGATGCCCGGCCATGTCCCTTTGATCCCGAAATGCACGACGAACAGCGACGGTGAATAGGTCTTGCGCTCGAGCTTCTCGGCGGTGCGCTGCGCGCTGCGCGATCCGGTCAAGAGGTCGCGATAGCTGTGGACGATGTCGGCATTCGACGCGACCGCATCGACATCGGCATGCCATCCCGACTTGGTCGTGACCCCGGTCACCCGGTCGCCCAGCGTGACGATGTCGGTGACCGGATCGCCCAGCCGGACTTCGCCGCCGAGCCGCTCGAAATGCCTGACCATGCCGGCGATCAGCCTGTTGGTCCCGCCCATTGCGAACCACACCCCGCCGTCGCGCTCCAGCTTGTGGATCAGCGCATAGATCGCGCTGGTGTTCATCGGGTTGCCGCCGACCAGCAGCGTGTGGAACGACAGTGCCTGGCGCAGCTTCTCGTTCTTCACATAGGAGGCGACGATCGAATAGACAGATCGCCACGCCTGGTACTTGGCCAGTGCCGGCGCCGCCTTGAGCATCGAGGCGAAGTCGAGGAACGCCTTGGCGCCCAGCTTGACATAGCCTTCCTCGTACACGCCCTTCGAATATTCGAGGAACTTGCCATAGCCCTCGATATCGGCGGGATCGAGCTTGGCGATCTCCTGTCGCAGCACCGCGTCGTCATTGGTGTAGTCGAAATTGGTGCCGTCGACCCAATTGAGCCGGTAGAAGGGCGTGACTGGCGCCAGCGTGACGTCTTCGGCCATGTCGTGGCCCGACAATTCCCACAATTCGCGCAAGGCTTCGGGGGCGGTGATGACGGTCGGCCCGGCATCGAACACGAACCCGTCGCGTTCCCAGTGATAGGCGCGCCCGCCCGGCTTGTCGCGGCCCTCGAGCACGACGGTGTCAATCCCCGCCGATTGCAGGCGGATCGCCAGCGCCAGCCCGCCGAACCCCGACCCGATCACCGCTGCCTTCTTCACCGTTTATTCTCCACTATGGCCCTGATCGCGCGCCCGATCGGCACCGGCGGTTTGCCCGTCAGCACCCGCGCCTTGTCGAACAAGGTCGATTGCCCGGCATAGAAGCGGCCGACGAGGCGCGCATCCAGCCGGTAGAACCGCTCGAGCACACGATAGCGCTCTTGCGGGTCGGCGGCGCGGAACAGCATCGCCGTCAACATGCGGTAGAAACCCCGCCGCTCCCATGTCGTGCGCGCGAAGCCGTGGAGCAAGTCGTGCAGGCCGCTTCCCGACAGGTCGTGCGCATTTGCCACCAGCGCCGCGGTACGCACTGCGTCGGGCAGCGAATATCCGGTCAGCGGATGGAACAGCCCGCCGCGCATCCCCGCCTTGGCGACGCGGCTGCCGCCCGATTTCCAATACCCCTCAAAATCGCCGCCCATCGCCACCGGCAGCGCGCCGACCTCCTGCCGGACGATCCGCTCGACCTGCCAGCCCTTGTTCGCGGCGTAATCCGCGATGCGCGATGTGTTGGCGCTGCGATCGATATCGGGCGTGTCGCTGTAATAGGTGTCCTCGACGAACATCCGCGTCGCCGAGAAAGGCAGGCAATAGACGAAGCGATAGCCGTCGATCTGCGGCACGGTCGCGTCCATGATGACCGGGCGATCGCCGCCATGTGGCTGGGCCAGTTCGAGCTCTTCGCCGACGAATTTCTGCCAGCCGAGATCGAGCTGGTCGAGGTCGCCCGCGCCGCGCGTGTCGATCACCCCGCCCGCCTCGATGCGGTCGCCGCTTGCCAGCACCACTTCGCGCGCGCTCAGCCCGAGCACGCGGGTGCGCAGCATCTGTGCCTTTTTCGGCAGCGTCGCCTTCAGATGCGCGTCGAAGCGGTGCGATTCGATCGAGTAATAGGCCGCCTTGATGGTGCGGCCATGTGCCGGAAACGCGATGTCGTACTGGGTCCAGCCATGCGAGATCAGCGGTGCGACGATCCAGCGGTCGGCAGCGGCAACGTCGCTGGCGAAGAACGACCACAAGTGATTGCCGCCGAAGCCGGCGGCGCCATCGATCACGCGCACGTCGAGATCGGGCCGCGCCTTGCGCAGCGCCAGCGCGATCAGCCCGCCCGCCAGCCCGCCGCCGACGATCGCGAGGTCGCAATGGGTGGTGGACGGCATCGTCGTTCGCTAGCCGGGAATGGGGATAGGGGGAAGTGCCTCAGTCGCTCGCGCCCTGCTGCGCCAGTTCGAAATTGGCGATTTCATGCGCGACCGGGGCGTCGCGGTTGGCGAGGACGATGACGGTCCGGCCAGTCGAGGGATAATGGCGGATGTCTGTGTTGATGCCGTCGGCGCCGCCGCCATGTCCCCAGCGGAATTCGCGCGCCGGCACCCCCTCGCCATAGCCGGTGGCGAAGAAGCCCAGTCCCATGAATTCGCGATAGGTGCGGGTCGCCTGTGCGAACAGGCCAGGCGGGATCAGCTTGCCGGAACGTAGCGCCTGCACGAACGCAAACATGTCGCGGGCCGTCGATACCTGCCCGCCCGCACCGAAGCCGCGCGCCGGGATCGTCTCGCAATTGCGCACCGGCTTGCCTGCGACACTGGCATAGCCGACCGCGATATCCGCGGCGGGGTCGCTGCAGTCGGCGAAACCGGTGCGGGTCATCCCGGCAGGGGCAAAGATGTGGCGGGCGAGATAGGCTTCATAGGGTTCGCCCGACACCAACTCGACGATGCGGCCAAGCACCACGAAGCCGAAATTGCCATATTCCTGATTGCTGCCCGGCTCGAACGCTGGCGCGCGGTCGTCGTGCAGCGCGACCATCGCCGCGTGGCTGCGGGCAGCGGCGCGATTGGTCGCATTCTCCGGACCGAACAGATCGATATCGCCAGCCCCTGCGGTATGCGTGAGCAGTTGGCGGATCGTCACCTTCTCGCGGAAGTCGCGATTGCGATAGTTGGGCAGTACCTCGCCGACGCGCGTGTCGAGCGACAGCTTGCCGCCGGCGATCAGCTGCAGGATCGCGGTGCTGGTGAACATCTTGCCTGCGGACGCGAGGTTGAAACGGGTATCGGGCGTGATCATCGCCGGATCGTCGCGGTCGTCGCGCGGGTCGATCGGGCCATAGCCACGCTCGAGCAGGATGCGATCGCCCTGCGCCACCAGCACTACGCCCGAGAACCGGTCGGCCGCCGTCAGCCCCTGCGCAAATCCATCGAGCCGGGCAATTGCGAGACGATCGGCGGAGATATCCGAACCCGGCGACTGGGCGAGAGCGGGTACCGCCAGCATCGCGAGCAAGATGGTGGAAAGCGTGCGAAGCATCCAGATTCGGTCCTTCGTCAAGGCGTGATGCGCGCGACCGGCGGGCTCTGGCATACGCTTCCACCTTCGCCTAGAAGGCGCAAGCCATGTCGATCGCGCTTGCCATCCTGTTGTCCACGCTGGCGATGATCGCGATCGTCGGGGTGCGCTATCTCGCGACGAGCGGCGCGTTCGCACTGGCGACGCGGCTCACCCGCCCGGGCCTCTATACCGGGCTCGACGCGCAGATCGGACGCGAGATCAAATGGTCGCTCTACTCGGCGGTGATCTATGGCGTTCCTGCCGGGATCGTCGGCTGGGGCTGGAGCAATCTGGGCTGGACGCAGATCTATTCCGACGTCACCGATTATCCCTTGTGGTACCTTCCGACATCGGTGCTGCTGTATCTGATCGCGCACGATACCTGGTTCTACTGGACGCATCGCTGGATGCACGTACCCAAATGGTTCCGCATCGCGCACGCCGTCCACCACGCCAGCCGCCCGCCGACGGCATGGGCGGCGATGGCGTTCCATCCGGTCGAGGCGCTGACCGGCGCGATCGTCATCCCGCTGCTCGTGTTCGTGATCCCGATCCATGTCGGGGCATTGGGCGCCGTGCTCGCGATCATGACGCTGATGGGCGTGACCAATCACATGGGGTGGGAAATTTTCCCGCGGTTCATCTGGAACGGCCCATTGGGGGGCTGGCTGATCACCGCCAGCCATCATCAGCGCCACCACGAACGCTATGGATGCAATTATGGGCTATATTTCCGCTTCTGGGATCGCGTCTGCGGGACGGATGGCGGGCTGGGCAGCTTTGCGGTTCGTACCGGGCCAGCGCGGACTGCGCCGGTTGGGCGCGGCGATGCTGCTGGTCGCATTGCTGCCGGGGGCGGCGCCGACGGCTGATCTGACAATCGCGATCGAGCAGCTGCGCACCGACCGCGGCGAGCTCGGCATCTGCGTCACCGCCGATCCGGCCAGCTTTCCCGATTGCAAGGACGACGCTCGGGCGATCTGGCGCTGGACCAAGGCGAGCGCCCCCGCCCTGACCGTCGCCGGGCTGGCGCATGGCCACTATGCGATCTCGGTGATCCACGACGAGAACGGCAACCGCAAGCTCGACACCTTCGTGGGTATCCCGCGCGAAGGCTTCGGCTTTTCGAACAATCCCAAGATCGGCTTCGGACCGCCCAAGTTCGCTGCCGCACGTTTTTCGGTCGATGGGGCAGGCACACGACAGCAGGTGCGGATGCGGTACATGCTGTGAGTGCTTTGGTCCGTTCGTACGGATGCGGTACCGGGCCGGTGCCGCAAACCGGATAACGTCTACCGCCCCTGGCTGCGCCAGCGCTTGACGGTGCGGTCGATGATGCCCTCTTCTCCGCCGGTCTCGCGCCACAGTTCCGAGAACATCGGATCGCCCGACGCCGGGCGGCGCACTTCTTCGAGATCGTCGAACAGCACGCGGATCGGCGTCGCCACGCCTTCGCCGCAGATGATGCATTCGCGATTGCGCAGTGCCGGAATGGCGTCGAGGAATCCGCGCGCGCCTTCGGGCATGGCGGCACGCACGAAGGCCTGATCGCTGTCGTTGTTGAGCCGCATCGCGATGATCGTGCCGCATTGCGACAGCACGCCTTCGGCAAGGTCGGACGGCCGCTGTGTGATCAGGCCGAGCGAGATGCCGTATTTGCGGCCTTCCTTGGCTATGCGGCTGAGGATGCGTCCCACCGAAGAAGTATCGGCGTGGCGCTCGTTGGGGATGTAGCGATGCGCTTCCTCGCAGACCAGCAGGATCGGCCGCTGCGCCTCGCTGCGCGACCAGATCGCGAAGTCGAACACCATCCGGCTGAGCATTGCTACCACCACCGAGGTGATCTCGCTCGGCACGCCCGACACGTCGATGATCGAGATCGGCTTGCCGCCCGATGGAAGGCGAAAGATGCGGCCGATGAATTGCGCCATCGTGTCTGCAACCAGCATGCCGGAGAACATGAACGCATAGCGCGGATCGGCCTTGACCTCGTCGATCTTCGTCTTGAGCCGCAGATAGGGCGAGGTGTCGCCGGCGCGGTCCATCTTGCCCATTTCGAGCTGGATGATGTTGGTGAGGTCGGAGAGCAGATAGGGAATCGGCGAATCGACCGTCAGCTTGACGTCGCCCGCGAGCCGGTTCTTGGCCCGCGCCATCAACAGGCATTTGGCGAGGATGTCGGCGTCGATCTGCGAGTCGGAGCCGTCCTCGGTGACGAACACCTCGCAATGCTCGTCGAAGTTCATCAGCCAATACGGCATCTGCAGGTTGCCGACGTCGAAGATCGCGCCGTTGGTGCGGAACGCGGCGGCGTATTCGCCGTGCGGATCGATCATCACGATATGCCCCTGCGGCGCGAGGTCGCAGATGCGGTGGAGGATCAGCGCGGCGCTGGTCGATTTGCCCGTTCCGGTCGATCCGAGCAGCGCGAAGTGCTTGCCGAGCAGCGCGTCGACATACAGCGCGGCGCGGATATCGCGGGTGGGATAGACGGTGCCGATCTCGACATGCGCGCGGTCGTCGGCCGCATAGACCTGGCGCAGGTCGCCGGTCGATACCGGGAACACCTCGGTTCCGGGCACCGGATAGCGGGTGACGCCGCGGCGGAACTTGTAGAGTTTGCCGGTAAGCTTCTCCTCGTCGCCCTCGCCGAGAAAGTCGATCTGCGCCGCGATCCGGGGGATCGCACCCTCGACCATCCGCAGCGAGCGGATATTGGCGATCAGCCAGGTCGCACCGACGCGCAGCTTGACCTGCGCGCCGACCTGTCCGGCATTGACGAGCGCAAGATCGGTGTGGGTCGCAAGCGTGGCGATCGCCGATGGGTCGAGCAACGCCAGGCTGGATGATCCGGTGATCTCGACAATGCGGCCGATCGCCGAAATGACCGGCGCGCGCCGGTCGCGGCCGCCGACGGCGCCCATCGGCACGGCACCCCTGAATTCATGCGCACCCAAGATCTCGGCCATCCACCATCCCCGGCAAGTCCCTGATCGGCACATTGGCGCAGGAAGGTAAAGATACCGTTCGTCCGGTTTTTCAACGCTATAGCTTGCGCCAGATCGCCCCTGCCGCCCAGCCGAAACCGACCGACAGCAACACCGCGACCAGCCCGTACAGGATCGAGTGACGATCGGCCGCGCGCGCCACGAATCGCTCGAACCCCGACTTTCGGATGTCGATCTCGCGCACCGCCGCGGCGAGGACGCGCCCGTCGCGGATCAGGAAGGTCTCCGCGGTGAACCGGCCGACCGGTACGCGCGCGGGAATGTCGATGCGCGCGCGGTACAGCACGTCGTCGGTGATCTCGACCGCACCCGGCGCCTCGACATAGAGGCTGCGCGAGCGATTGCGCTCGACCAGCCCTGCGGCGAAGCGCGCCTCGACATCGCTGGTGGTGCCGCTGGCGGGCGACAATTGCAGGCTGGCGAGCCCGAGTTCGTAGATCGCGCGGGTGCGTTCATCCACGATGTCATCGATCGGCCGCGACGAAGCGATGGCATAGAAGGACGGCGCCGAGCGATAGCGCATGCGATCGGCATTGACCCAGATGCCGGCGACCTTCTCCTTCTCGCGCACCGTCACCGATTGCGTCGGTCCCTTGACCACGACGACGATGTCGGCCGGATCCTCGCCCGACGGCACGCGCCCGCCGGGATAGAGGATCGCGCCGAACAGCAGCAGTTCGGCGCCGGTGAAGCTGTAGATGATCTCGATATCGCGCTGCGATACGTCGGGTACCAGCACCGGCTTGGCAGCTCCGATCAGCAGCAGCGGCGTAAGCAGCAGCAGCGCGATCCGCCGCAGCATCACGATGCGACCACGCTGAAGATTTCGTCGGGCCGCCAGGTCAGCCCCAGCACCATGCGGACGGCGACGCCAAGCACGATCAGCGCGAGCGCCAGCCGCAGATATTCAGGCTTCACGCTCGCGGCAAAGCGCGTGCCGACCTGGGCCCCGGCTACCGACCCGATCAGCAACAGCACCGCCAGCACGATATCGACCGCCTTGGTCGTGGTCGCGTGCACCATCGTTGCCGCAGCGGTGACGAACAGGATCTGGAACAGCGAGGTGCCGACGACGACCTGCGCGCCCATGCCGAGCAGGTACAGCATCGCCGGAATCAGGATGAACCCGCCGCCGACGCCGAGCAGCATCGTCAGGATACCGGTGGCGATGCCGAGCAGCAGCGGCGCCAGCGGCGAGATGTAGAGCCCAGAGCGATAGAAGCGCCAGCGCAGCGGCAGCGCGGCGACCATCGGATGATGGCGGCGGCGCATCGCCTTGGGCGCGGAGCCGGATCGGACCGCACGTACCGCACCGAACGCTTCCTTGAGCATCAGGCTGCCGATCGAACCGAGCATCACCACATACAGGATCGCGATGACGGTATCGATCTGCCCGCTCGCCTCGAGCAGGTTGAACAGGAACGCGCCGACGAACGCGCCGACGATCCCGCCCGCGACGAGCACCCCGCCCATCTTCACGTCGACGCCGCCGCGCCGGAAATGCGCGAAGACTCCCGACACGCTGGCGCCGGTGACCTGGCTCGCCGCCGAGGCGGCCGCGACGGTCGGCGGGATGCCGTAGAAGATCAGCAAGGGCGTCGTCAGGAACCCGCCGCCGACGCCGAACATCCCCGACAGCAATCCCACGCCCGCGCCCAGCAGCACGATGACGAGCGCATTGACCGACAGGTTGGCGATGGGGAGGTACAGGTCCATTGCCGATGTGCGTTATCCTGTCCCGGCGCAGGGAAAAAGCCCGATGCTAGAAATCGGCGCCGAGCGACAGCGCCAGCCCCGATCCGGGCGCCGCATTGCCGGCGATGCGCTGGCGCCAGTCAAGCCCGAGGCGCAGCGTGCGCCCGGCGACAGGGATCGCCGCGGCGACGCCCGGGCCGATGTCGATCCGTTCGGCCCCGCGCTGCGCCGCACCCCATGCCCCCAGCCCGGCGTCGATGCGGACGGCGCCGATCGCCGCGATCGGGCGGGTGATGCGCGCAGCGCCGTCGGCAAAGGGCTCGACCCGGTCTCGCGCGACCGCCCCCGCCTGCGCATAGGCCGCCAGCGTGAACCCGGCAGCGACCGGGACCGCATCGACTCCGCCGACGGCGAGCAAGGCCGGCCCGCCCCGCGCGCCGTCAAAGCCGAAGCGCTGTTCGGCGATGATCGCGACCGGCGCATCGAGGGGGCGCCATTCGACGCCGATCGCCGCCTCGCGACCGACACCGGCAAGCGGCGTAGCGACACGCGCAGCGATGGCGATGCGGTCCGCACGGTCGAGGCGATAGCGCAGCCGGGCACCGGCTTGGCTGCCGCCCAAGCGAACCCCGGCGGCCTCGTCCCCCGAACGGGCGACGAACCAGGCGCTGCCGGTCAGGCGCGGCCGTCGCGGGGCTTCGATCAATCCAGGCAGCGATCGGATCGCGGGCGGCGCGCTGGCGAGACGATCGCGGCGCGGCAGCCGCTGCGGAACACCCTGATATTGCACCATCCCGAGCAGGGCGAACTGCACGAGCGCGTCTTCGCGTGCGCCGCGGGGGGCTGCAGGCAGGGCAGGGAACGGCGCAGCCCCGCCGGCGACGGTCCTGCCGGGAAATTCGTGTGCCCGAGGCAGCACCGCCGCGCCACTCGGTGCTGCGGCGCTACGGACGGGGATCGGCAGAATTTCGCGTATCGCCTCGGGCAACGAACCGGTGACCGGCCAAAGCAACAGCACTCGCGCCGATATCCAGCCGCCGCCGACCAGGCCGAGGAAGCGCAAGGGGCGGCCACGAACGCTCATCCGGCGGGGTCGACGCCGGCGGGAAAATGGTGCGAGGTCTTGTCCCAGCGCAGCTCGCGCCCCCGCAGCGACGCGACATAGCGAAACACCGCGCGCCGCGCCGCGAGCAGCGTGATGGCGTTGCCGACGACCATGCGCGGGACCGACAGCAGCGCTTCGCCGCGGCCATAGAGCATCCCGACAAACGCCGCGCGCAGTGCGAGGCGCCACAGCAGCAGGCCGGCATTGGCGACGAGCAGCCACCAGAACCACGGCGCCAGCACGGTTCCCGGACGCCCGGCGAACCATCCAGCCCCCGCCGAGACTGCCCACAGCACCAGCGAACAATAAGCGCTGGCGAGCAGGATCACCGCCAGAAGCGCGCGCCGGTCGCGCATCCGCATCCAGTGATCGGTCAGCTGGTGCGCCCGCCCCCACCCGATCCGGTCCCAGCCCGCCAGCGCGATGCCGGTCATCCACCGCGCCTTTTGCCGCACGGCGGCGTCGATCGTGGCGGGGAAATAGGCGCGGATCGCAACCGGGCGTCCGCCGGCAGCTTCGAGCACGCGTGCGAAGCGGCCGCGCCCACCCATCGCCGCGATCGTCAGGCCGAGCTCGTAATCCTCGGTCAGCGACGTCGCATCGAACGGATCGCCGCCCCGTGCCGCGGCGACGCGGTCCAGCATGTCGCGGCGGATCGCGCAGCCGGTGCCCGCGAGCGGCAACCCTGCGCGCAACGCTTGGCGCACCAGCATCTGCTTGCCATGCGCCTCGGCGAATTCGTCGATATAGTGGCCCGAGACCAGCCGCGAGGTGCGATCGACCAGCGGCAGCACCGGCAATTGCACGACATCGGCGCTGCCGAGCAACGCGTCGAATATCCGCAATTCCCCGGTATGGACGACATCCTCGGCATCGTGCAGCACGACCGCATCGGTGCGCCTACCGTGCCGCGCATCATCGCGTGCAAGCGCGTGCCACAGCTGGTTGAGGCAATCGGCCTTGGTCGTGGGACCATCGCGGTGATGCACGACCAGCAGGACCCGCGGATCGCCCGCCGCGATCTGCGCGACGAGATCGATCGTCGCACGGTCATTGGGGTAGGCACCGACCAGGATGCGATAGTCGGGATGGTCGAGCCGGGCGAGCGCAGTGCGCAGCATGCCGCCGATCACTGCGGCTTCGTCCCAGGCCGGAACCAGCACCGCGAACCGGCGAAGCGGTGCTTGGGCTGTAAAATCCGCCAGGTCCGGGTCCGGCCTGCGCCGCCGACCGCGCAGCGCCGCACGCAGGAAATAGACGAGGTCGATCGCGAGATCGTCGATCCCGCCGATCAGAAACCCGACCGCAGCGAACAGCGCCGCTTCATGCGCGACGATCTCCACCGCGGCGATGACGCCCCCCACGTCCGCCAATGCCATCCCCCCGATTCGCGCTGGCAGTATTCAGGCTCGTAGCGCATTGAGCAACCAGCCTTTCGATCGGGAGCCGATGATGACCAGTCCGACCGCCAGCCGCCGCACGATCCTCGCCGCGATCGCCGCGCTGCCGCTGGCCGGATGCGCGGCGCGCGCGGTGCACGGGACGGATGCGGGCGGGGTCGAACGGCTCGACCCTGCGCTCGACCGCATCATTCCGCGCACGGCACATGTCGAGACGATCGCCACCGGCTATCGCTGGGCGGAGGGGCCGGTGTGGAACGCCCGCGACGGCAGCCTGCTGTTTTCCGACGTGCCGGCCAATGTCATCCACCGCTGGGTACCCGGCGAAGGCGCGCGGCCGTGGCTCGATCCGTCGGGGCTGGCCGGGCCGATCCCAGCCGAAATCCGCGAGGCGGGGGCGAACGGGCTGGCGATCGATCGCGCCGGATCGCTGGTGATGGGCGACAGCGGCAGCCGCACCGTCGCGCGGCTCGACATGGCGACGCGCGCCAAGACGGTGCTGGCCGACCGCTTCGAAGGAAAGCGCTTCAACAGCCCCAATGACGTGGCGCTGGCGCACGGCGGCGCGATCTATTTCACCGATCCGCCCTATGGCCTGGCGGGCGGCGACGCGTCGCCGGTCAAGGAACTGGCGTTCAACGGGGTATACCGGCTGGCATCGGACGGCGCCGTCACCCTGATCGACGATGGCTTGAGCTTTCCCAACGGCATCGCGCTTTCGCCCGACGAGCGCACGCTGTACGTCTCGATCTCCGACCCCGAGCGCCCCGAACTGCTGGCCTATCCGCTGGACGCAGCCGGACGGGCCGGGACCCCGCGGCGGCTGTTCGATTTCCGCGCAGGGGTGGCGGCGAAACAGCCCGGCCTGCCTGACGGAATGACGGTCGATGCGCGCGGCACGTTGTTCGCGACCGGCCCCGGCGGCGTCCATGTCCTCACCCCCGACGGGCGCCTGCTGGGCCGCATCGCCACTGGCGTCGCGATCGCCAATTGCGCCATCGGGGCGGGCTATCTCTATCTGGCGTCAAGCGACCGCATCGCCCGCATCGCCCTCGCCTGAACCCCCGGCTGAATCATCGTGCGCGTGCGGCGACGCCATGCGCAGCGCGTCGAGCACGTCGTCGGTCCGCGCCGGATCGCCGATCGCCAGGACATGACCCTGGCTTGCCGAGGTCAGCGGATCGCCGTTCCAGTCGCACATCCGGCCGCCCGCGCCTTCGACCACCGGCACCAATGCGGCGAAGTCGTAGAGCTGCAGCCCGCTTTCGCAGACGATGTCGAGATGCCCGCTGGCGAGCAGCCCGTAATTGTAGCAGTCGCCGCCATAGACCGGCCCCTGCCGGACATTGCCGCCCGACGTCGCCGCGACCAACGCGAGGAAATGCGGCACGTCGCCTTCGGCGAAGAGATGCGGGCTGGTGGTGGCGAGCGCGCCGCCGCCAAGCTGCGCACAGCTGCGGGTTCGCACCGCGGCGCCGTTGAACAGCGTTTCGCGGCCCGCCACGCCGGTCCAGCGTTCGCGCGCGATCGGCTGGTCGATGATGCCGAGCACCGGCCAGCCATCCTCGACCAGTGCGATCAGCGTGCCGAAGATCGCGCGCCCCACCGTGAAGCTGCGCGTACCGTCGATCGGGTCAAGCACCCATTGCCGTCCGGTGACGCCGTCCTTGACCCCATATTCCTCGCCGACGATGCCGTCGCCCGAACGTTCGGCGTCGAGGATGCGCCGCATCGCCGCCTCCGCCTCGCGATCGGCTAGCGTGACCGGCGAACGGTCGTCCTTGAGCTCCATGCCGAAATTGCCGCGGAAATAGGGACGGATGACGGCTCCGGCCGCATCGGCGAGACGCTCGGCGAGCGCGATGTCGTGAGAGGAAACGGGCATGGTCGGCGTTCTAGCGACTGTAACCAAGCGGCGATAGGCAGGGCATGCGGGACGGCAACGATCGCTCGCCCAGAAAAGACTTTCCTACACAGCATTGTTCCTGTTAGGTTATAAAAGATGGATAAATCTCTCCCATACCGTATGTTTCGCTGCGCGCTCCTTGCCATCGGCCAGGTTTTTGCGGTGCTTGGCGTCGCTGCGTCGGTGGCGCTGTTCCCAGCCGCCGCGTCTGCGCAGGTGCGGACGCTGCCGGCCCAGCCGGCAACGATCGACGCCGCACGGGCGGGGATCGACGTCTATCTGGTCAACGAAGGCGGCGGCGACGCCGCGGCTGATGCGCCCGCAACGATCGAGGTGACGACGCTGGACGGCGTTCGATTGACCGTGGCGCAGCAGGACGCGCCGCCCGCGACAATTGCGGCGGGGGCGTTCGTCAAGCTGCGCTACGCTGCGCAGGCGAGCGCCGCCGCACCGCTCGCAATGACCGCGCCGTCCGCGTCGGAGACGGTCGTCGCCGCGGCGCAAGGCAACGCGTCGGGCTTCCTCGATCGTTTCGAGCCCTATGCGCCGGTCTATGGCGTGTTCGGCGCTGGCGATGCCGGGGCGAAGCTGCAGGTGAGCTTCGCGTTCCGGCCGTTCGACGACGCTGGCGCGCTGGACGGCCTGCGCTTTGCGTGGACGCAGACGATGTTCTGGGCGATCGACGAGCCCTCGGGGCCGTTCCGATCGACCAATTACGCGCCCGAGCTGTTTTACGTGCACAACCTGTCGGACACGCTGACGGTGTCGGGCGGCTACCGCCACGATTCGAACGGGCGCGGCGACATCGGCTCGATCGACGCCAACCGGTTGTACGCGCAAATCGCCAAGCGCTGGGATTTGGGCAACGACTGGTCGGTCGTCGCCGCGCCGCGCGTCTGGGCCTATGTCGGCAAGCAGGGCGCGGCGCCCGATCTCGACCGCTATTGGGGGTTCACCGCGCTCCATCTGGGAATCGGGCAACGCGACGGCGTCCGCCTCGCAATCGATGCGCGTGGCAATCCCGGCACCGGCAGGGGGGCGGCCGAAGCCTATCTGTCCTATCCGCTGGCGCGGATCGGCGGTGGGCTGGGCATCTACGCCTTCGGGCAGGGCTTTACCGGCTATGGCGAGGCGATCGACGACTATGCGCTCCAGCGCACGCACGCGCGCTTCGGTATCGCGCTGACCCGATAACGGCGATAAGGTGCCGATCACTGCCGTTGAGGAGATTTCCCATGCGCCTATCGCTGTTGCTCGCCGCCCTTGCCCTGCCCTTTGCGGCGCCGGTCGGCGCGGCGCTGGCACCGGGAGCCAAGGCCCCCGATTTCCGCACCCAGGGCGCGCTGAACGGCAAGGTGTTCAACCTGACGCTGTCGGACCAGCTGACCAACGGGCCGGTCGTCCTGTACTTTTTCCCCGCGGCATTTACGCCGGGCTGCAATGCCGAAGCCAAGGCGTTCGCCGATGCGACTGCGCAGTTCAAGGCGGCGGGGGCGACGGTGATCGGCATGTCGGCCGATCCGGTCAACCGACTGGTCGCGTTCTCGACCGAACATTGCGCGGGCAAGTTCGCGGTCGCCAGCGCCGGGCCAAAGGTCGTGAGCGGCTATGACGTGGCGCTGGCCGGGCGCAAGATGACCAGCCGGACCAGCTATGTCATCGCCCGTGACGGCCGCATCGTCTATGCACATGACGATCCCAGCCCCGCAGGACATATCACCGGCACGTTGGCGGCGGTGAAGAAGCTCGCCCGCAGCTGAAACGAAAAGGGCGACCGGATCGCTCCGGCCGCCCTTCGTCATCGAGGGTAGGCGATCAGTTGGTTGGCGCTGGCGTCGTCGACACGCCCGCCTCCGCCTGGATCGCCGCCTGCACCTTGCCCTGCAGCGTGGTGTCAGTCTGCGCCGTCTGGGCGATCGCATTGAACTTGGCCGGTTCGAGACCCTGTTCCTGGACCTTTGCCGCCATCTGCGTCTGCTTCTGCTCGGCGGGGATCGTCGTATCCTTCTGGATCGCATCGAGCGCGACCACCGCCTTGGCGAACTGCGTCACTTCGGCATCGGTGATGCTGGCCGCCGAGACGGCCGGAGCGGCCGTGGTCGGGGCAGCGGTTGTCGGAGCCGCGTTGGAGGGGGCGCCGGTCGTCGGCGGAGTCGTCTGCTGCATATTCGGGCTGGGTGTCGTGGTCTGCGCCAGTGCGGGCGCAGAGATGGTGACAAGTCCAGCAGCGATCAGCGATCGGGTGAGCGTCTTCATCTCGAAATCTCCGTGATCCGTGCAAACAAATCGGGTTGCACCGATACCTATCATGGTTGCCAAGTTCATTTTCAACGCATACGCGGTCGGCAGTTGCTTAGACGGGTCCGGTTGTCGCTCCAGATATAGCCTGGATGGCCGGCCAGATACCACGCACTACTATTCTATGCTGGATTCGAGCCGCGGCAACTCGCAGCGGGCCATCGGATGCGACAGGCTTGACCCCGACTGGTGCCGCAGTGCAGCAAGGCGGCATGGCCAGCCTCCCCGCGATCACTAACAACCCGGATATCCGCTTTCTGGGTCGGCTCCTCGGCGACGTGATCCGCGGCTATGGCGGCGAGGAACTGTTCAAGCGCACCGAGTATATCCGCTCGACCTCGGTCGATCGTCACCGCGGCGTCGCCGGGGCGGACGCGATCGATCCGGGGCTCGACCGGCTGAGCCTCGACGAGACGCTCGATTTCGTGCGGGGATTCATGCTGTTCTCGATGCTCGCCAACCTCGCCGAGGATCGTCAGGGCGTCGCCGCCGAGGCGGATGCTGATATCGAACACGCGCTAGACAAGCTCGCCGATCACGGCATCGATCGAGCTGCGGTGGCCAAGCTGCTCGATCGCGCGCTGATCGTGCCGGTGCTGACCGCGCATCCCACCGAAGTGCGGCGCAAGTCGATGATCGATCACAAGAACCGCATTGCCGAGCTGATGGCGCTCAAGGATCGCGGCATCGCCGAAACCGAGGATGGCGATCAGGTCGACAACGCGATCCTGCGCCAGATCGCGTTGCTGTGGCAGACGCGGGTGCTACGCCGCGAACGGCTGTACGTCACCGACGAGGTGGAAAATGCGCTGAGCTATCTGCGCGACGTGTTCGTGCCGACGCTGCCCGCGCTCTATGCCCGCTGGGACCGCGCGCTGGGCGAGCGCGTGCCGACGTTCCTCAAGCCCGGCAGCTGGATCGGCGGCGACCGCGACGGCAACCCCTATGTCACCGCCGAGTCGATGCGGCATGCGCTGGCGCGCGCCGCGGAGACGGTGATCGGCCAGTATCTGGACGCGGTGCATGCGCTGGGCGCCGAGCTGTCGATCTCGACCGAGCACGTCGCGGTCGATGCCGGAGTGGAGCAGCTTGCCGAAGCCAGCGGCGACGAGGCCAGGAGCCGCGCCGACGAACCCTATCGCCGCGCTTTGTCGGGCATCTATGCGCGGCTGGCGGCGACGCACGAGGAGCTGGCCGGCAAGCCCGCGCCGCGCCCCGGGCCGCTGGCCGGTGACGCCTACGCTGAGCCGGGCGAACTGCGCCGCGACCTGCGCGCGATCGCGCACGCGCTCGCGGCCGAAGGCGGCGGCACGCTGGCGTCGGGCGGCGCGCTGGGGCGATTGATCCGCGCCGTCGAAATTTTCGGATTCCACCTCGCCACGCTCGACATGCGGCAGAATTCGGCGGTGCACGAGCGCGTCGTCGCCGAGTTGCTCAAGGTCGGCGGAGTGTCGCCCGATTATCTGGCGCTCGGTGAAGAGGAGCGCGTCGCGCTGCTGCGCCGCGAGCTCGAAAGCCCGCGGCCGCTGACCAGCCGCTATGCGACCTATTCGGACGAGACCGCGTCCGAACTTGCCATCCTCCACGCCGCTGCGGAGGCGCATGCCCGGTTCGGGCGGGCCGCGATCACCAACTATGTCGTGTCGATGGCGGAGTCGGTGTCCGACCTGCTCGAAGTGCATCTGCTGCTCAAGGAAGCGGGGCTGTACGTGCCGGGCGATCCACCGCAGGCCCACATCATGGCGGTTCCGCTGTTCGAGACGGTCGCCGATCTGGAAGCGGCGCCGGCGATCATGGCCGACTGGTTCGCGCTGCCCGAGGTCGCCGCGATCGCCCGGACACGCGGATATCAGGAAGTGATGATCGGCTATTCCGATTCCAACAAGGACGGCGGCTATCTGACCTCGACTTGGCAACTGGCGCGCGGTTCGACCGCACTGGCGCCGGTGTTCGAACGCGCCGGCGTGGCGATGCAGCTGTTCCACGGCCGCGGCGGCGCGGTCGGGCGCGGCGGCGGATCGGCGTTCACCGCGATCCAGGCGCAGCCGGCCGGGACGGTACAGGGGCGCATCCGCATCACCGAGCAGGGCGAAGTGATCGCCGCCAAATACGGCACGCGCGCGAGTGCCGCGACCAACCTCGAGGCGATGGCGTCGGCGACATTGCTCGCCAGCCTCGAGCCGCAGCGGCTGAGCGACGGCGACTATGCGCGCTTTTCGGCGGCGATGGACACGCTGTCGGACACCGCGTTCCGGGCCTATCGCGACCTGGTCTATGGCACCGACGGCTTCACCACCTTTTTCCGTCAGGCGACGCCGATCGCCGAGATCTCCGGCCTCAAGATCGGGTCGCGGCCCGCCAGCCGCAAGAAATCCGACGCGATTGAGGATCTGCGCGCGATCCCGTGGGTGTTCAGCTGGGCGCAGGCGCGGGTGATGCTGCCCGGCTGGTACGGCGTCGGCGCCGCGATCCAGGCGTTCGAGGACAAGGGCCTGCTGCGCGAGATGGCCGCGGGCTGGCCGCTGTTCGCCGCGACGCTCGACAATATGGAGCAGGTGCTTGCCAAGTCCGACATGGGCATCGCCGCGCGCTATGCCGGGCTGGTCGAGGATCGCGCGCTGGCCGACACCGTGTTCGGGCGCATCCGCGACGGCTGGCAGGCGACCCATGACGGGCTGCTGACCGTGACGCGGCAGACGCGGCTGCTGGAAAAGCACCCCAAGCTCGATACCTCGATCCGGTTGCGGCTGCCCTATATCGAGCCGCTCAACCTGCTCCAGATCGAGCTGCTCAAGCGATATCGCGCAGGTGAGGACGATGCGCGGATCGGCGAAGGTATCCTGTTGTCGATCAACGCGATCGCGACGGCGCTGAGGAACAGCGGCTAGTCAGCCAGAAACGGCACCGCCACTTCCCTTGGCACGCGGATCAGCTTGCCCGATGCGCGTTCGACGATCGCCCAGGTGGTCTTCGCCTCGACCTTCACCCGGCCATCGGCACCGGTGAAGCGCATGTGGCGGTCGAAGCGTGCACCGCGCGGCGCTTCGGGCACCCAGGTCTCGGCAGTGACGCGCTCGCCCGCCGCGACATTGCCACGATAATCGATCTCGTGCCGGGTGACGACCCACACATAGGCATCGACATGGGCGGGATCGGCGACTGCCGCCCAATGCGCGACCGCGACGTCCTGGATCCAGCGCACCCAGACGGCATTGTTGACGTGGCCGAGCTCGTCGATGTCGGCGGGGGTTGCAGTGATCGTCCGGGTGAAGCGCGGCATGCGCTCGCGGCTACCCTGCGTAGACACCGGGCCGCAAGCCCCTGACGCCCGGGTCGAGGACTTCGAACAGGCGACCGGCATCGGCTTCACCGGGCACGCCGTCCGCTGCCGAGGTGACGAACATGCGGTCGAGATCGGGGCCGGCAAAGGCGATGTTGGTGATCTGCGACGCGGGCAGCGCGATCGAGCGCTGGTGCGAACCGTCGGGCGCGAAGCGGCTGATGCGCGATCCGCCCCAGTGCGCGACCCAAAGATGCCCTTCGGCGTCGGTGGTCATGCCGTCGGGCGAGCCCCAGTCGCGATCGAAATCGATGAACAGCGCGCGGCCCGAGAGCGAGCCGTCGGCGGCGCGATCGTACCGGTAGATCGCGTTGCGGCCGGTATCGGTGTGGTAGAAGGTCGCGCCATCGGGGCTGATCGCCGGGCCGTTGGCGATGATGATGTCGCGTTCGAGCGTGTGCAGCGTGCCATCGGGGTCAAGGCGATAGAGCGCGCCGCTCGGCACGTCGCACGACAGCGGCATCGTCCCGGCATAGATGCGACCCTCGGCATCCGCCTTGGCATCGTTGAGGCGATTTTCGGGGAGGTCGGGCTCGGGATCGAGCATCGGCACGATCGCCAGCGGATCGAGCGTCACGGCATGGAAACCGGTCTGCATTCCCGCGATCAGCCCGCCCGAGTCGCGCTCGATCACCCAGCCGATCATCTCGGGCATCGCGATGCGATCGACCGTGCCACTCGCCAGCGACAGGCGGTTGAGCGCCTTGCCGATGATGTCGGTCCAATAGAGCACGCCGTCGCGTGCAGACCACAGCAGTCCTTCGCCAAGCTGGTCGCGGACGCCGGCGGTATCGACGATGCGGATCTCGGTCATCGCTTCCTCAGTGATTATGCCGGGGCACGCCGCGCGTTTGCGCCAGCCGTTGATACTCGACCGCCGGTTCGAGGACTGCGCCGGTGCCGAGCTGTCCGACGACGGCGCGCTGCATTTCCTGCCACGGCGTCTGGCTGGCGGGATAGTCATAGCCGCCCTGCGCGTCGAGGTCGGCGCGGCGCTGCGCCAGTTCGGCGTCGGACAAGAGGACGTTCGCCTCGCCGGTATTGAGGTCGATGCGCACGCGGTCGCCGGTGCGCAGCAGCGCCAGACCGCCGCCTGCCGCTGCCTCGGGCGAGGCGTTGAGGATCGAGGGCGAGCCGCTGGTGCCCGACTGGCGCCCGTCGCCGATACACGGCAGCGCGTGGACGCCGGCCTGAAGCAGATGGAGCGGCGCGCGCATGTTGACGACTTCGGCGGCACCGGGATAGCCGATCGGCCCGGCGCCGCGCATGATCAGCAGCGTGCGGTCGGTCGCACCGAGATCGGGATCGTCGATGCGGTGGTGATAATCCTCCGGCCCGTCGAACACGATCACCGGGCCTTCGAAGGCGTTCGGATCGGCAGGATCGGACAGGTAGCGCTGGCGGAATTCGTCGTTGATGACCGACAGCTTCATCACCGCGCTGTCGAACAGATTGCCGCGCAGCACCGAGAAACCGGCGGCGGGCTTGATCGGATCGTCAAAGCGGCGGATCACGCGTTCGTCCTCGATCACCGCATCGGCGCAGTTTTCGGCCATCGTGCGCCCGTTGACGGTCAGTGCGTCCTCGATCAGCCCCTGACCCATCAGCTGCGCGACCACCGCAGGTACGCCGCCGGCGCGGTAATAGTCCTCGCCCAGATACTCGCCCGCGGGTTGCAAATTGACGAGCAGCGGCACGTCGCGGCCATGCTCCTGCCAGTCTTCGATATCGAGATCGACGTTCAGGTGCCGGGCGATCGCATTGAGGTGGATCGGCGCGTTGGTCGATCCGCCGATCGCAGAATTGACGCGGATCGCATTCACAAAGGCGCTCCGCGTCATGACGTCGCTCGGCTTGCGATCGGCGTGCACCATCTCGACGATCTGCAGCCCGGTCTTGTACGCGCATTCCTGGCGGTCGCGGTAGGGAGCCGGGATCGCGGCCGAACCCGGCAGCGACATTCCCAGCGCCTCGGCCAGCGAGTTCATCGTCGTCGCGGTGCCCATCGTATTGCAATAGCCGGTCGAGGGCGCCGACGACGCCACCAGCTTGATGAAGCCCTTGTAATCGATCTCGCCGGCCGCGAGCATCTCGCGCGCCTTCCACACGATCGTGCCCGATCCGGTCCGCTCGCCCTTGTGCCAGCCGTTGAGCATCGGTCCGACCGACAGCGCGATCGCGGGGATGTTCACCGTCGCCGCCGCCATCAGGCATGCAGGCGTCGTCTTGTCGCAGCCGATCGTCAGCACGACGCCGTCGAGCGGATAGCCGAACAGCAATTCGACCAGCCCGAGATAGGCAAGGTTGCGGTCGAGCCCGGCGGTCGGGCGCTTGCCGGTCTCCTGGATCGGATGGACCGGAAATTCGATGGCGATGCCGCCCGCCTCGCGGATGCCGTCGCGCAGCCGGTCGGCAAGGACGATATGATGGCGGTTGCACGGCGACAGGTCGCTGCCGGTCTGGGCGATGCCGATGATCGGCTTGCCCGATTGGAGTTCCTCGAGCCCGAGCCCGAAGTTCATGTAGCGCTCGAGATACAGCGCGGTCATGTCCGCGTTGGTCGGATCGTCGAACCAGGCGCGCGAGCGCAGGCGCGGGGCAGTCGGGGAAGCGTCGGTCATGCAGTCAGCCTGTCTGGAACGTCGATCGAAGAGCCGCGAAACGCAGGGACTTGGGGATGCGGTCGGTCGCATAATCCGAACGGTGTCGCAGCGATCGTAAACGCCAAGGTCCTATCGACAGCGAGCACTACCCTCTTCCCTCTCCGGATTATACTCAGACAATTGCCAGGAGTTTGGCAATCGGGCAAGTGCGGCCTCGCGGGGTCGCGATCGGACGCTACCAGTACGAAAGCGCCGATACCAGATCATTGGTAGCGCTAACGAGCCATTTTATCCGATAAATCCTCTAGCGGCGGCGGCGCGTACGCTTGAGGCGGCGCAGCAGGCGGCGTTTTGCGGCCGGTTCGAACGCCTGTTCGGGATGCTCGGGATCGAGCGACTGGCTGTCGGCGACGGCGGTCTCGAACTCGGTGATATCCGGCGGCACGAACGGCACCAGTGTTCGCCCCGATCCGCGTAGCGCATCGATCGTCGCGATCAGCGAGCCGGTCTTCGCATAATGCTGCTCCACCGCTTCAGGATCGACGCCGAGATGTTCGGCCATGAGGTCGGTGCGTATGGCGGCGATCGTCGCGCGCGCCGCGCCGTCGTGGTCCGAGGCGGGCCGCGCCTCGATCGTGACGTCGCATTCGCTGTCGAGCCCCATCGATCGATTGTTCATATTTGCCGATCCGACGCGCAGCACCGCGTCATCGACGATCATGATCTTGGCATGGACGTAGATGTCCGCGCCATGCGTGGTCACCGGCGTGAAGATGCGAAGCCGCTCGGAATGCTTGCGCTTGCCGAGTTCCTCGATCAGCGCGGCGCGCGCCGCACCCATCACGAACTCCTCCAGCCAGCCATCGGCGACCTTGGGATTGACGAGCACGAATTCGGGGCCGTCGGCCTCGTCGAGCCGCGCGGCGATCGCTTCGGCAATGGCGCGCGAGGCGAAATATTGCGTCTCGATATAGGCGAAGCGCCTGGCATCCCGGATCATCGCCACGAATTGCGCCTCGATCTCGCGGATCTGGGGCAGGGTGTCGGTTTCGCCGCGAGTGCGGGCGATGGTAACCGGGACGTCGGTGAAGTGCGGTTCGAACCCGTCGATCCATACGCCGTCATGCGCGTGCGGGACCGGCAGCGTCACCCCGCTTGCCAGTTTCCAGCGGTCGCGCGCCAGTTCGCCCAGCGCCTTGGCGACATCGCCTTCGAGCGCCATCGTCGCGTCGTGCCACGGCATATAGCGCCGCCGCGTGAAGGGGCGCCTGCGCCGGTCGTCGCGGTCGCGATGCTCGCGCGTGTCCCAGCGCGCTGCGGTCATGTCGATGCCGCCGCAAAAGGCGAGGCTGTCGTCGATCACCACGATTTTCTGGTGGTGGCTGGCGCCGGTCGGATGGTTCTTGTCGACCTGAAAGGTGATCTGAGGCGACGAGGCCCATTTTGCCAGGCGGAACAGCGTCGTGCCGCGTCCGACCAGCTTGGCGGCGCCGACCCCCCAGGTCAGGATGTTGATCTGCAGATCGGGGCGATTGTCCGCCAGCCACGAAATGAACGGCCCCAGCTTCCACGGCGCACCGTCATCGGGCTTGGACGGATCGAGCCAGATGCGTGTGTCGAAATCCCAGCCGATCAGCATGAGCTGTTCACGCGCATTCATCATCGCGCGGCGCGCACGACGGTAATATTCCTGGGCATCGACGATCACGGCCGCCTTGTCGGCATGTTCGGTGCGCCAAGCGCCGGGATCGGGGGAATTGGTCAAATCGCGACGGGCCCTTCGCTGCTCAGGCGGTGCGTGCACAATTGCGCCTGCGGACTGTCGTCGGCGGTCAGCGCCGCAACCGTGACCCAGCCGTCGCGGCGCAGCGCAGCCGATCGCTGTGGATCGGTGCCCAGCGGCACGAACAGCCGCCGCCGCTCGCCGCCCGCCAGTCCGGCGTCGAGAATGGCGTCGGGAAACAGCGAAAAGCCGATCGCAGGCTCTTCGGCGCCCGATTCATGGACCACGGCATAGCTGCCGCCGCGGCCGATCTCACCCGCAATACCGCGCGCGAAGATCGAGAAGCCGAGCCAGCTTTGATATTCGAAGCCGTGACGCTCGGTCGGATCGAGGGTGAGCGCAACTTCGCCGGGCAGCGCCTGCGCGATCGCCTCCAGCCCGTCGAGCCGGGTCGCAAGCGCGCCTGCGTGCGTGCCCGAGCGCAGCCGCGCGATCGCCTCGGCGAACGGGCCGGCCGCCTCGATCAGCGGCAGATAGGCGCGATCGATCGCGGCGACGCCGGCCGCGTCCTTGGCATCGAGCCGGTCGCGCAGATCGTCGGACGCGCCGCTGCCGATCGCATCGACCAGGTCGGGCAGCGTGAAATCGACCGACAGCCCGACCACGCCCGCCGCCGCCAGCGCCTCGATCGCGACGCCGACGATCTCGCGCGCGGCGACCACGCTGTCGAGTCCGATCAGCTCGCAACCGATCTGGCGCGTCGCGCGGGCCGGGCGCAGCTCGCTCGCGCGCAGCTTGAGCACCACCCCGGCATAGGACAGGCGCAGCGGCCGAGGGTGATGCGCCATGCGCGTCGCGGCAATGCGCCCGACCTGCGCGGTCATGTCGGGTCGGATCGCCAGGCTGCGCTGCGACACCGGATCGACGAAGCGTACCGCATCGGTGGCCCGCCCGGCCTTGAGCCGCCGCGACAGCGCGTTCTCGAACTCGGCGAGCGGCGGATCGACCTGCTCATAGCCATGGCCATGCGCAACATCGAGCACGCGCCGCTCGAGCCGGGCGGCGGCGTCGGCGAGCGGTGGCAGGCGATCGTGGAACCCTTCGGGGAGGAGGCCGGTCATACCCGGCCCCCTATATCCCGTCAGAACTTCAGCGCCATCACCGTTTTCACGCCGGGCAGCGCGCGCACCCTGGCGATCAGGTCGGGCGTCACCGCCTCGTCGACCGACAGCAGCAGCACCGCTTCGCCACCGGCATCGCGGCGACCGAGGTGGAAGGTGCCGATGTTGACGCCGCTTTCACCCAGTGTCGTGCCGATCCGGCCGATGAAGCCGGGCGCATCCTCGTTGACGACATAGAGCATGTCGCCGTCGAGATCGGCCTCGACCTTGATCCCGAACAGCTCGACGAGCCGCGGCGCTTCGTTGCCGAACAAGGTACCCGCGACCGAGCGGTCGCCCGCCTGGGTACGCACGGTGACGCGCAGCAGCGTGTGGTACACGCCTTCGCGTTCGTGGCGGATCTCGCGGATGTCGAGCCCGCGTTCCCTGGCGAGGAACGGCGCATTGACCATGTTCACGGTGTCCGAATGGACCCGCATCAACCCGGCGAGCACCGCGCCGACGATCGGCTTCTGGTTGAGTTCGGCGGCGGCGCCCTCGGTTTCGATCGAGATCTGGTCGAGCGCACCGTGCGCAAGCTGGCCGACCAGGCTGCCCAGCTTTTCGGCGAGCGCCATGTACGGCTTCAATCGCGGCGCTTCCTCGGCCGACAGGCTCGGCATGTTGAGCGCGTTGGTGACGCCCCCATTGACGAGGAAATCGGCCATCTGCTCGGCGACCTGGATGGCGACATTGACCTGCGCCTCGCTGGTCGAGGCACCCAGATGCGGAGTCGAGACGAAACCGGGGGTGCCGAACAGCGGCGACGCCTTGGCCGGTTCCTCGACGAACACGTCGAGCGCCGCGCCTGCGACCTGGCCGCTGTCGAGCGCGTCCTTGAGCGCGGCTTCGTCGATCAGCCCGCCGCGCGCGCAATTGATGATGCGCACGCCCTTCTTGGTCTTCGCCAGCGCCTCGCGGCTGAGGATATTGCGAGTCTGCTCGGTGAGCGGGGTGTGCAGCGTGATGAAATCGGCGCGGGCGAGCAGCTGGTCGAGCTCGACCTTCTCGACGCCCATCTCGATCGCGCGTTCGGGGGTGAGGAACGGATCGAAGGCGATCACCTTCATCTTCAGGCCGCGCGCGCGGTCGGCGACGATCGAGCCGATATTGCCCGCGCCGATCAGCCCAAGCGTCTTCGACGTCAGCTCGACGCCCATGAAGCGGTTCTTCTCCCACTTGCCGGCCTGGGTCGAGGCGTCGGCTTCGGGCAGCTGCCGGGCAAGCGCGAACATCAGCGCGATCGCGTGTTCGGCGGTGGTGATCGAATTGCCGAACGGGGTGTTCATCACGACAACGCCCTTGGCCGACGCCGCGGGGATGTCGACATTGTCGACGCCGATCCCGGCGCGGCCGATCACCTTGAGGTTGGTGGCGTGCTCGAGGATCGCCTTGGTCACCTTGGTCGAGGAGCGGATCGCGAGGCCGTCATAGTCGCCGATCATCGCCATCAGCTCTTCGGGGGTCTTGCCGGTGATCTCGTCGACCTCGACGCCGCGCTCGCGAAAGATCTGCGCGGCCTTAGGATCCATCTTGTCGGAAATGAGGACTTTGGGCATTTTGCTTCTCCGGGCTCCGGCGACGGCCGGAGCACTGGGTTACGGACATCCGTTGGTGGCCAATGCTCCGACCTGCGCCGGAGCACGATGATTCAGGCGGTGGCCTGGGCGTATGCCCAATCGAGCCAAGGGCCGAGCGCCTCGATGTCGGCAGTATCGACTGTGGCGCCGCACCAGATGCGCAAGCCGGGCGGCGCGTCGCGATAGCCGGCGACGTCGTACGCCGCGTCCTCGCCCTCGAGCAGCGCCGCCATCTTCTTGATCAGTGCCTCGTCGGCGCCCTCGACGGTAAGGCATACGCTGGTGTTCGACCGCGTCGCCGGATCGGTCGCGAGATGCCCGAGCCAATCACGCGCCTCGACGATCCGGCCGAGCGCAGTGGCATTGGCGGTCGACCGCGCGATCAGCGCATTGAGCCCGCCGATCCCCCGTGCCCATTCGAGCGCGAAGATATAATCCTCGACCGCCAGCATCGACGGGGTGTTGATCGTCTCGCCCTTGAAGATTCCGTCGATCAGCTTGCCCGACTTCGTCATGCGGAAGATCTTGGGCATCGGCCAGGCGGGGGTATAGCTCTCCAGCCGCTCGACCGCGCGCGGGGACAGGATCAGCACGCCGTGCCCCCCTTCGCCGCCCATGACCTTCTGCCAGGAAAAGGTGGTCACATCGAGCTTGTCCCACGGCATTTCCATCGCGAACACGGCGGAAGTGGCGTCGGCAAAGGTCAGCCCCTGACGATCATCGGCGATCCAGTCGCCGTTGGGCACGCGCACGCCGCTGGTGGTGCCGTTCCAGGTGAAGATCACGTCATGATCGGGGTTGACGGTGGTCAGGTCGACGATGTCGCCATAGTCCGCCTTCATCACGGTCGGCTCGATCTTCAGCTGCTTGACCGCGTCGGTTACCCAGCCCTCGCCGAAGCTTTCCCACGCCAGCACCGATACCGGGCGCGCGCCCAGCATCGACCACATCGCCATCTCGACCGCGCCGGTGTCGGACGCGGGAACGATGCCGATGCGGTGAGTGTCAGGCACCTGCAGCACTTCGCGCGTGAGGTCGATCGCGTGTTGCAGACGGCTCTTGCCGAGCTTCGAGCGATGCGAACGGCCGAGCACGCTTGTGTCGAGCCTGTCAGGCGACCAGCCGGGCGGTTTGGCGCAGGGGCCGCTGGAAAAATGGGGGCGCTGAGGCTTTTTGGCCGGCTTTGTGGCGGGTCTTGCAGACGCAACTGCGGCGTCGGCGGAACGGGGATCGGTCATGTCAGTCTCTCCTCACAGAGAGCGCGCGCGGCGTTGGGACCGCGTGGCCCGTCGCCGCACCTAGCGGCGATGCGACCGGAGTCAAGCTGGGCGCGGCGAAGCGAGCCGCGCTTAGGCGATGGTTAACGAACGCCTCGCTACACCGGTCCGATGCGTACCCGGACCTGTATTTCCGCGATCCTTGCCCTCCCGCTCCTGCTTTCGGGCTGCCTGTTCGGCGGCAGTGACCGCGACGAGCGTCCCGCGCGGGTCACGCCGAGGGCGTCGGGCCCGGTGTCGCTGCCCTCGCGCCCGAGCGCGGAAACCCGGCAATGCTACGCCGATCTCGGTCGCGACCGGATCGAGTATCGCACCTTGCCCGACCGCGACTATGGCGGCGGCTGCCTGGTCATCGGCGCGGTGCAGTTGCTCGACATCGGCGTGCCGGTCGCGAACCTCAAATCGATGCGCTGTCCGCTGGCGCGCGCCTTCACCGGTTGGGTGCGGGGCGGCGTCGCACCCGCCGCGCTGCAGATGCTGGGCAGCGAACTGGTGCGGGTCGAGAGCATGGGCACCTATTCGTGCCGCGGCATCGTCGGCGGCGGCGCGGGCTCAGCCGGCCGCATCTCGCAGCATGGCCTGGCCAATGCCGTCGATGTCGCGGTATTCGTGCTGCGCGACGGCCGCCGGGTGAGCATCGAGGACGGCTGGAACGGATCGCCGCAGGAGCGCGCGTTCCTGCGCACGATCCGCGCATCGGCGTGCAAACGCTTCACCACCGTGCTCAGCCCCGACTATAATTCGGCGCATTACAACCATCTCCACCTCGACCTGGGCGGCAAGGCTTTCTGCCGCTGACGCGCAGCTTTCGCTTGTCACAGGGATGGGCTAGGCCAGCGCCGATGAAGGAAACCAAGGTTCCGTCGCGGGTATTTCGCCGCGCCGACGAAGATGCTGCCACCGTCCGCGAAGGCACGCATACCCCGCAGACCGAGCATCCGGCCTATCGCCTCGCCTTTCAGGACATGGACTTCCTGCTGCGCGAAGATCTGCGCCCGGTGCGCTTCCAGCTCGAGCTGCTCAAGCCGTCGCTGCTGCTCGATGAAGCGAAGATCGCGTCGATGCTGGTCATCTACGGATCGGCGCGGATTCCCGAACCGGCCAAGGCGCAGGCGTTGCTCGACCTGGCCACCGACGCGCAATCGCGCCGCATCGCCGAGCGGCTGGTGGAGAAGTCGAAATATTATGACGAGGCACGCAAGCTCGCGCAGCTCGCCAGCAATTTTCCGAGGGACGAAAGCGGCGACCGGCATTTCGTGGTTTGCTCGGGCGGCGGGCCGTCGATCATGGAGGCCGCCAATCGCGGCGCCGAGGATGTCGGCGCCGAATCGGTCGGGCTCAACATCGTCCTGCCGCACGAGCAGGCACCTAACCCGTATGTGACGCCATCGCTGTCGATGCAGTTCCATTATTTTGCGCTCAGGAAGATGCACTTCCTGCTGCGCGCACGCGCGGTCGCGGTGTTTCCCGGCGGGTTCGGCACGTTCGACGAATCGTTCGAGCTGCTGACGCTGATCCAGACCGGCAAGATCGAGCGCATCCCGGTGCTGTTCTATGGCCGCGACTTCTGGAACCGCGTCGTCGATTTCGATGCGCTGTGCGAGGAAGGCGTGATCAGCCCGCGCGACCTCGACCTCATCACCTTCGTCGATACCGCCGAAGAGGGGTGGCAGATCATCCAGGACTTCTACGCCGACAGGGACTGAGCGCAGGCGCAACGCAAAAGGGCGCCCCGCGAGGCGCCCTTCACGTCGTCGCACGGCGGCGAAATTATTCGGGAGCTTCCTCGGCCGCTGCCGGATCCTGCGACGGCGCGCCGGGCGCCGGGGTCGCGACATTTTCCAGATCGCCGGTCTGCTGGCCGTCGGTGGCATTGGCGATCGCCGCGTCCTCCGAAGGCGTCGCCGCCGCATCGGCCGCAGGCGCGGCGGGAAGCGGCAGGTTCGAGCCCTGCGAATTGAGATACGCGATCACGTTGGCGCGCTCTTCCGGGTTCGACAGTCCGGCAAAGCTCATCTTGGTGCCGGGCGCGTATTTGCGCGGGCTGGTCAGCCACGCGCTCATCGATTCGAAGTCCCAGTTTCCGGCGATGCTCTTGATCGCGTCGGAATAGGCGAAGCCGGCGGCGTGGCCGTGCGGCTTGCCGAGCACGCCGTACAGGTTCGGGCCGATGCCGTTGGCGCCGCCCTGGTTGATCGAATGGCACGACGCGCATTTTGAGAACACTTTTTCGCCCGCGGCGGGATCGGCGCTGGCGAGCAGCGTCGCGATCGGCACTTCGGCGGCACCGCCCTCGCCTTCCTCGACCACGCCTTCGATCGGATAACCCATCTTCTCGGGGCGTTCGCTTTCGAACACCATGCCGCTCACGATCGAAAGTCCAAGGGCCGCGGCGCAGCCGGCCAGTGCCCAGCCTGCGATAGTGTTGGTGCGATTGTCCATGAAAGTGCCGATATCTCGCCAATAAGGGATTCGAGCAGTCCTTTAGGGGGCGTTTTGCTGCATCGCAAGCAGCGCCGGGCGCGCTTGCAACGAAGGCTCCGGCCCGATAAGCGCGCCGCTCCATGGACAATTTCGCCGCCCCCGCCCGTCCCATCGTGGCCCGGATGATCGCGGCGGCAGCCACCGAGCCGGCCCGCGCGGTGGCGTTCCAGGGCGCTCCCGGAGCGAACAGCCATGTCGCCGCGACCGAAGCATTTCCGCGCGGCCTGCCGCTGCCATGCTTCGATTTTGCTGATGCGATCGACGCGGTGCAGGCCGGCCGCGCCGATTGCGCGATCATACCGATCGAAAATTCGCTGCATGGCCGCGTCGCCGATATCCATTTCCTGCTGCCCGAATCCGGCCTGGTCATCACCGGCGAGCATTTCCTCGCCATCCGCCACGCGCTGATGGGATGCGGCGCGCGCGGCGACGTCCGGGAAGCGATGAGCCATCCCCAGGCGCTCGGCCAATGCCGCCACTGGCTGCGCGCGCACGCGATCCGCCCGGTCGCCTATCCCGACACGGCCGGTGCCGCGGCACTGGTCGCCGAGCGCGGCGATCCGGCTCTGGCCGCGCTCGCGCCGCCCGCCGCCGCCGCCTTGTACGGGCTCGCCCTGCTCGAAGAGGATGCGAGCGATCCCGGCACCAACATGACGCGCTTCGTCGTACTCGCGCGCGCCGCGTCCGCGCGGCCGCTGGACGGGCCGGTAATGACGACCCTGGTGTTCGAGGTGAAGAACGTTCCCGCCGCGCTGTACAAGGCGATGGGCGGGTTCGCGACCAATGGCGTCAACATGACCAAGCTTGAAAGCTATCAGCGCGGCGGCAGCTTTGCCGCTACCGAGTTCTTCGCGGATATCGAGGGGCAGCCCGGCGATCCCGCCGTCGATCGCGCGCTCGACGAACTGCGCTTCCATTCGAAATGGGTGCGGCTGCTCGGCAGCTACCGCCAGGCGCGCAAACGCGGATAATGGTGGGTTCGCGAGCCGCACCGGCCCGCCCCGTCGCTAATCGAGATTCCGGCGAAACGTCTCCGGCAGGAACAGCAGCCCGACGATCAGCGTCATCGCCGCCACCGTCACCGGATACCACAGGCCATAGGTGATATCGCCGGTCGCCGCGACCATCGCGAAGGCGACGGTGGGCAGGAAGCCGCCGAACCAGCCATTGCCGATATGATAGGGCAGCGACATCGACGTATAGCGGATGCGGCTGGGAAACAATTCGACCAGCAATGCCGCGATCGGGCCGTAAACCATCGTCACCAGCAGCACGAGCGCGGTCAGGATCGCCACCACCGTGACGCGGTCGATCTGCGCCGGGTCGGCGCGGGCGGGATAGCCGGCCGCCGCCAGGGCGGCACTCACATCGCCTTGGAACGCGGTGACAGCGGCCGCGCGCGGCGGGCCGCTCACCTGGCTCGGATCGGGCGCCGCGATCACCGTCGATCCGATCCGAATTTCCGCCAGCGTCCCCGGCGGCGCGGCGACATTGGCATAATCGAGCCCGCCTTTGGCGAGATAGGCCTTGGCGATGTCGCAGCTGGTCGCGTCGAAGCGGTTGCGCCCCACCGGGTCGAACTGGAACGAGCATTCGCCCGGGTCCGCCACGACAGTGATCGGCGCGGTCGCACTGGCGCGCGCCAGCGCCGGGTTGGCGGCACCGATCAGCGCGCCGAACAGCGGGAAATACAGCACCGCCGCCAGCGCACAGCCGGTGAGGATGATCGGCTTGCGCCCGATCCTGTCCGACAGCCAGCCGAAGAATACGAAAAACGGCGTGCCGATCGCCAGCGCGATGGCGATCAGGATATTGGCGGTCGCACCGTCGACGCGCATCGTCTTTTCCAGGAAAAACAGCGCGTAGAACTGCCCGGTATACCAGACCACCCCCTGCCCCGCGACTGCACCGAACAGCGCGATCAGGACCCATTTGGCGTTGCTCCAGCGCCCGAACGCTTCGGTGAGCGGAGCCTTGGACGTGGTGCCTTCGTCCTTCATCTTCTGAAACACCGGACTTTCCGCGAGCTGAAGCCGAATCCACAACGACACGCCGAGCAGCAGGATCGAGATCAGGAACGGCACGCGCCAGCCCCACGCCGCAAAGCTCTCCTCGCCCATCGCCGTGCGCAGGCCGATCACCACCAGCAGCGCCGCGAACAGCCCCATCGTCGCGGTGGTCTGGATCCAGCTGGTGTAGAAGCCGCGCTTGCCCGGCGGTGCATGCTCGGCGACGTAGGTCGCCGCCCCGCCATATTCGCCGCCCAGCGCCAGTCCCTGGATCAGCCGCAGCGCCACGAGGATGAACGGCGCCGCCACGCCGATCGACGCGTAGCTCGGCAGCAACCCGACCGCGAAGGTCGACAGGCCCATCAGCCCCATTGTTACCAGAAAGGTATTCTTGCGCCCGACCAGGTCGCCGATCCGCCCGAACACCAGCGCGCCGAACGGCCGCACCGCGAACCCCGCGGCAAAGGCGGCGAGCGCTAGGATAAAGCCGGTGGTTTCGTTGACGCCCGAAAAGAACTGCGCGGTGATGTACGTCGCGAGCAGGCCATAGAGGTAGAAATCATACCATTCGAAAACGGTGCCGAGCGACGACGCGGCGATGACCAGCCGCTGCCTGCCTGCCGCGGAATGCCCCATCGGCAACCCCTGTTGCGTCGCCGTCATCCCGCCCCCAATTCACCGATCATCTTGCGGTATCATCGCCGCATCGCGCCGCGACGTCGAGTGGGAAGTGGCGATGCTGTCAGTTGACGCGAACTCGTCCCCACACGATGCGGTTCGGTCCTTGCAGGCAGCGCCGTTGCATGAAGGTCTGGTGGTCGACGAGATGGCGTTCGAGGTTGATCCGAAGAGCGGCGGCGCCAACTGGTTCTGGACATTCTGACAGAGCCCCTCCCCGGATATGCCGTTGCCGCATCATCATGTCCCGGCCTTCGCCTGCTCCGCGTCCGCAGGTGCTGGAAGCGCGATCGGATCTGCGAAGCGCACGATCTGGTGCCGATCCTCGCCATCGACGATATGCAGGGCGAGCAGCGAGTCGGTCACATAGTCGGCATGGATTTCGCGGGGCGATCGGATCAGGTGATCCACGCCTTCGAGCGCAATCGACACCATGTCGCTCTTATGATCGTAGCTGATCCCCAGCAGCGGCAGCCATTCTGCCACGATCTGGTCCCCCAGATCGAGCGACGCCACTTCGATCTCGGCTCGCTTGCCGACCGGTCCGCGCGTGAAAACGCTGAAAAAGTCGTGCCAGCCGCGCCGATCAATGCGGTGAATCGCCATGTGAGCCTCCTTTGACAGGGTGATCGCATAGTGATGGAACGCTAGCGCCGCGCATGCCTTGACGAGCGTCAACGCGACCGGCCGATCCAGCGGGCGGGCAACCCGTAATTGGCGATCGCCGCGGCGCAGTTGCCGACACGGCCGAACATGCCTAGCCACAAGGCATGACTACGACTGAAATGGGCGGCGCATCGGGCGATCTGCCGCTGATCGACGAGCGTCTATGGGAACGCGTCGCGCGGGATTTCGATGAGATCGGCCCCGAGGCCTGCATGGCCGAGCTGCTCGACGAGCTGCTCGCGCACAATCCGCACTATCTCGAGATGGCCATGCGCAGCGCGCGGGATGTCGGCGATTCGGAACGCATTCTCTCGGGATTTGCAATGTTCTATCGCATCCTCTGGCTTAGCGCGCGCGAGCGCGGCCGTCCGCTGCCCCGCATCACGCCCGAAACGCGCGATGCGATCGCCGCGCTGGCGGGCGAGTGCGGCGAGGCGCAGTTCGTGCGGCTGGCTACCCAGACACTGCTCGATGAGAATCCCGGCCTGCTGCAGATGGCGGACAGCTTCGCCTCCCGGCATGACGATTATCTAGGGATCATGCAGGGTTTCGCGCTGCTTTATAAGAGCCTGTCGGCGCAGGCCGTGATCGATGGCTTGGGTGTGCTCGCGCAACGGCGTGCTCCCGATCGCAAGGGCCGCCCGGCGAAGTAGCGTCGGGCGGATTGCGGCCGGGGTCTCAGGGCGAGACAGGCTCATGCGGGCGATGATCGCCGCGCGCGACGCGTTCGGCATCGCGCAGGCGCAGCTTGTAGGCGACCGAAAGCAGTATCGATCCGGCCAGCCAGCCCTGGAATGCGATCATCCAGCTGAGCGTGAAGATGCCGATCTGCGGAAACAACAGCAGCAGCACGCCGAGCGCCAGCGAGATGCCACCCGCGGCGATCATCCAGCCCCGGCCGTGATCGCCCTTCAACCTAAAAGCGCCGACGATCGATGCGACCCCGCTCAACAATGCCCAGGCGGTGAGCAGGACCACGAAGGCAAGAATGGTCAGTCCGGGGTAAAAGACGGCCAGCACCGCGGTGGCCAAGGCGACGACGCCGTGCAGCGCCGACCATCCCCAACGCTCGTTCCGTCGCGCCCCGCGAACCGCCAGAATGATCGAGAAGACGGCGTCCACCGCGCAATAGACCGCGAATATCCCGGCGAGCACCAGCAGCGTGATGTCCGGCCAGAGCGCCGCCAGCGTCCCCAGCACGATCGCGCCGACACCGCGCAACGCCATCGCCCACCAGAGACCGGCGATGCGATCGTTACGCCTGCCCGGGTCGAGCATCCGGTAAAGGGCCGTAGCCATCTGCATTCTCCTTCATCCAATGGGCGATGCGCTGGTCAGTGCATCACGGTACGATCGTGATCCGGTTGTCGACATGGGACACGCCCGGCGCCCGCCAGGCGGCGCGTTCGGCTTCCTTCCGTTCCGCCCAGGACCGCACGGTCCCGCGCAGGATGACGTCGCCGCCGCTGGCCTCGACCGTGATCCGCTGCGCGTCGAGTGTGGCGGCGCGCTTCAGCGCGTCTTCGATCTTCCCCTTGACTTCGGTCGGGGACACGAGCGGCTTCACCTTGATCGAGTTGATGACGCCCTTGAGCCCCTTGATCCGGCGCACGGCGTCCTCCGCGCGCTGGCTCTGGAACTTCCAGTCGACACTGCCCTCCAGCGTGATCCAGCCGTTGCGGGCGGTCACCTTGATGTGCTGCGACGAATAGGGAAGCTCGCGTGCCAGCGCCTCGACGGCGTCGCGGGCGATTTCGGGGTCGGCACGCTCGTTGAGCGACGGCAGCTTGACCTCGATATCGTTGGCGACGCCGCGAACGCCCTTCACTTTCTTGGCGGCGCGCTCGGCTTCATATTTCTGGCTGTAGCTGCGAACGAAGCCGGTCAGGGTGACGACGCCGTCCTTGACCGAAACGCCGATGTCTGTTGCGTCGATATCCGGATCCCATTTGAGTTCGGCTTCCACGTCGCGCTTGATGTCACCGTCGGTTGCCATGGTACGTCTCCTTCAGAGGGTAGAAGGTCATGGCGTATCCCTCGTTTGCGGACCTTGCCTTGACGATCGTCAGGCGATGCGTTGCGCGACAAAGAAAAGGGCTCTCCGGTCTGCACCGGAGAGCCCGGCTTCGCGCGGGAGCACGATCGGCCCTGATGGTCGCCGGCCAGATGTCAGCTGCCCGGAACCTCCTCGAACTCGGCATCGACCACGCCGTCTTCGGGTGGGTGTTGCGGTGACGGCTCGGCGGCGGGCTGGTCTAGCGTCAGGGCGAGCTGCATCAGCGTAGTGGTCTTGGCCTCGAGGTCCGCCGGCGAATCTCCAGCGAGCGCGGTGCGGACATCGGCCACTGCCTGTTCGACCGCGGCGCGTGCCGCCTGCTCGCCGTTGCCGGTTGCAAGCGTACGCTCGACGCTCGCGATCGCGCTCTCCGCTTGGTTGCGCGCTTCGACCAGGGCGCGGCGCTTGCGGTCTTCCTCGGCATGCTGCTGCGCTTCCCTGACCATGCGTTCGATGTCCGCCTGGCTGAGTCCGCCCGACGCCTGGATGCGGATCTGCTGCTCCTTGCCGGTGCCCTTGTCCTTGGCACTGACGTTGACGATGCCGTTGGCGTCGATGTCGAACGTCACGTCGATCTGCGGCTCGCCGCGCGGCGCCGGCGGGATGCCGACCAGGTCGAACTGACCGAGCAGCTTGTTGTCCGCCGCCATTTCGCGTTCGCCCTGAAAGACACGGATGGTCACCGCCTGCTGATTGTCGTCGGCGGTCGAATAAGTCTGCGACTTCTTCGTCGGGATCGTGGTGTTGCGATCGATCATGCGCGTGAACACGCCTCCCAGCGTCTCGATGCCGAGGCTCAGCGGCGTCACGTCGAGCAGCAGCACGTCCTCGACGTCGCCCTGCAGCACGCCTGCCTGGATCGCGGCGCCGATCGCTACGACCTCGTCCGGGTTCACGCCCTTGCTCGGTTCGCGATCGAAAGTATGCTGTACGCTTTGCTGGACCCTAGGCATGCGCGTCATGCCGCCGACGAGCACCACCTCCTCGATATCGGCAGCCTTGAGCTTGGCGTCGTCCATGGCCGCCTTGCACGGTGGCTCGGTGCGCCGGACGAGATCGTCGACCAGTTCCTCGAGCTTGGCGCGATTGAGGGGGATGTCTAGGTGGCGCGGCCCGGTCGCATCGGCGGTGACGAAGGGCAGGTTGATCCTGGTCTCCAGCGTCGAGGAGAGCTCGACCTTGGCCTTTTCGGCCGCTTCGCGCAGCCGCTGCAGGGCCAGCCGGTCTTGTCGCAGGTCAATGCCGTCGGAGTTCTTGAACGTGTCGGCGAGCCAGTCGACGATGCGCTTGTCGAAATCCTCACCACCCAGAAAGGTGTCGCCATTGGTGGCCTTCACCTCGAACACGCCGTCGCCGATCTCGAGGATCGATACGTCGAAGGTGCCGCCGCCCAAGTCATAGACCGCGATCTGTCCTTCCCCCTTCTTCTCCAGCCCGTAGGCGAGCGCCGCTGCGGTCGGCTCGTTGATGATGCGCAGCACCTCAAGGCCAGCAATCTTGCCGGCGTCCTTGGTCGCCTGGCGCTGGCCATCGTTGAAATAGGCGGGGACGGTGATGACCGCCTGGGTAACTGTCTCGCCCAGATAGGCCTCGGCGGTTTCTTTCATTTTGGTCAGGACAAAGGCCGATATCTGCGCGGGCGAATAGGTCTTGCCCTGAGCCTCGACCCAAGCATCGCCGTTCTTGCCCTTGACGATCTTGTAGGGGACGAGCGCCTTGTCCTTGGCAACGACCGGATCGTCATAGCGGCGACCGATCAGCCGCTTGATCGCATAGATGGTGTTCTCCGGATTGGTGACCGCCTGGCGCTTGGCCGGTTGGCCGACGAGGATCTCGCCATTCTTGCCGAAAGCGACCACCGACGGCGTCGTGCGCCCGCCTTCGGCATTCTCGATCACGGTCGCCTTGCCGCCGTCGATCACCGCCACGCAGCTGTTGGTTGTGCCGAGGTCGATGCCGATCACCTTGCCTGCCATGTTCGCCTCCTGTTGCGCGGACTTCGGGAGGCAGGGTCAGGCAAAGTGGTTCGCGGTGCGTTGACGATCGTCAACGCCGACGCGTGAGCATCCTCCTAGGGTTTTGCAGGGCCAGCGCCGCTCCACAACTCAAGGAGATTTCTCACATGTCCGCCATTCAGCAGCCCGCCGCGGCGCGCTTCGGTCAGCCGCGATCACTCCGCCTAAATGTCGGCATAGCGCTGATGGGCCTGAGCCTGACAGCGCCGGGCTGCTCGCCGCAGGGTGACCCTGTCGACAACGCGCAGAACGTCGCGGCGCCCGCCGCCAATAGTGCCGATGCGACCCCCCGCGTGACGACACTCGACAACCGTGTCGGCAACCAGATCGCCGACAAGCGGCGTACGCTCATCGCCGACGCCATTTCAGCGCTCCAGGAAAGCTATACCGCCCTCGATCTGATGGCAGCGGGCAATGCCGATAAAGCCGTCGCGGCTCTCGCGCGTGCGACCGGCAAGCTCGATATCGTCCTCGCGGCGGATCCCGAACTCGCGCTCGCGCCGGTCGATGTCCGCGTCGCGACGCATGACGTCATCGCGACGCCGGCCGACGTCAAGCAGCTGCGCGACCAAGCCGAGGCAGCGCTGGACGATGGGCGGCTCCAGGATGCGCGGCGTCTGATCGCCGGAATGGCGAGCGAGCTTGTGATCAGCACCGTCAACATTCCGCTCGCGAGCTATCCGGCCGCAATCAAGCAGGCGGCCGCGCTGATCCACGCCGACCGCACCGCGCAAGCCCGAGCCATGCTCGAAACCGCATTGGCGACGCTGGTCGTCCAGGATACCATTATCCCGCTGCCGCTCGCCAGGGCGGAAGCGCTACTCGCGCTGGCGCAGCCGCTCGCAGAAAAGGCGCAGCGCAACGCCGACGAAACGGCGCGACTGCAACGCCTGCTCGCCGACGCACGGCTTCAGATCGAACTGGCACAGTCGCTCGGCTATGCCACCCGGGACGATCTCGACGCGCTTTCGGACGAGCTCAAGGTCATCGAAGACAAGACCCAGAGCGCAGGGAGCGGGCCGCGCCTGTTCGATCGGATCAAGGCGTTGTTCTCCCAGGCGAGCCGTCAGGCGAACACGCCTCCGCAGCCCTGATCGACCGGCACTGCATCGCTATCGCGATGGTGCGTGGCGGCCTTCCGACTGCTGCAGATTATGCCAGCGTTCGAAGCGGCGGTCGGGCATCAACCAGGTGACGGAAACCGCGATGTAGAGCGAAATGGACAGCCAGGGCGACACGAATGCCGCGGGGATGCCAAGTCCGTAAAGCGCGAAACTGATCCACTCCTTCTCGCGCGCACCGACCACTGCCCGGATGCGCGACTGCGTGCCTTCCGCCAGGATCAGCTCGCGTTCGAGCAGGATATAGCCAAAGGCCGCCATCACGGTCACCACGCCATAGGCGGCGACTGGCTGGGCCGTAACGCCCGCAAGGCCGATCCACCGGATCACGAAGGGCATCAGCGTGAGCCAGAACAGCAGGAACAGATTGGCCCAGAGCGCCCGCCCGTTCACCCGGCTGGCAGTCGCCAGCATGTGATGATGGTTGATCCAGAAGATGGCGATGTTGACGTAGGCGAGTGCATAGGTGGCAAGCAACGGAACGGCGGGCTTGATCGCCTGCCAGCTGTCGGTATCCGGAACATGCAGATCGATCACCATGATCGTTATCGCAATCGCCACCACCCCATCGGTGAAAGCCATCAGGCGGTCGGTCTTCATGGCGGCACCTCGATAACATCAAGCTGCCAATCTGGTCAGTCGCCCACGGACCCGCATTGACGGTCGTCAACCGGGCTGCACGTCACCGCGTCCGGGCAACGCCGATCTCATGTGCTGTCGCATACACGGTCATCTGAAGCGCCGCCCTGACTGCTCAACGAACGGGGAATATTGACGGCCATCAACGCGGCAACCGGGGACGCCGGGCACGATGCTAGGAACGAGGTGGAGACCAGACATGACGACCATGTTCGATGCCGCGCGCGCGGTGCCACATGAGTGACATCCTGCAACCGGGCGCATCGGCCCCCGACTTCACCGGCGTCGTCACGCCGGACCAGACGCTTTCGCTCAGCGACTTTCGTGGCCGCCGCGTCATCCTCGCCTTCTATCCCGCCGACTGGAGTCCCGTGTGCGGCGATCAGATGAGCCTGTACAACGCGGTGCTCCCGGAATTCCGCAAGCATGGCGCGGAGCTGCTCGGTATCTCGGTCGATGGCGCGTGGTGTCACCAGGCCTATGCCAAGGCGAACCAGTTGCACTTCCCGCTGATCGCCGATTTCCATCCCAAGGGCGCGATCGCCAGCGCGTTCGGGGCCTATCGCGAGGGCGAAGGCGTGGCCGAGCGCGCGCTCTTCCTGATCGACGAGTCCGGTCGCATCGTCTGGAGCTATCGCTCACCGATCGCGGTCAATCCCGGCGCGGACGGAATACTCGACGCACTCGAGCGGATGCCGAACAAGGAGACGGCCAATGTCTGAACTGCGGTTCCCGGTCAGCGACCAGGATCATTCCATCGGGCCATCGAATGCGCCGGTAACGCTGGTCGAATATGGCGATTACCAGTGCCCGCATTGCCAGGCGGCCTGGCCGCACGTCGAGCAGGTGCTGCGACATTTCGGGCGCAATCTGCGCTATGCGTATCGGCACTTCCCGATCTGGACAGCGCATCCGCTGGCCAAACCCGCCGCGGAAACCGCCGAATTCGCCGGTGCCCGCCAGCTGTTCTGGGAAATGCATTCGGCAATCTTCGCCAACTCGCATCGTCTGTCTCGCGCCACGCTCGTCACCCTTGCCGCACGGGAAGGACTGGATCCGAACGAATTGGCGGCGGCGCTGGATCAGCATGAGTACGCCCCGAAGGTGGACGCGGATTTTCTGAGCGGCGTTCGCAGCGGCGTGAACGGCACGCCGTGCTTCTTCATCAACGGCGTGCGGCACAACGGCACGTACGATGCGGTGTCGCTTTCGACCGCGATCGAGCGGACGGGAAGTGGTACAGCCGCCCATGTGATGAGGATGCCGGTCGCATGATGGCCAGCCATCGGTGCTGTCAGTCTAATGCGAACTCGTGTCCACACGATGCAGTTCGGTCTTTGGTCGAACTTTTTTCTCGTCGTCAGAACGGCAGGTGCCTGTTCTCTATCCGGTCGTTAGCTCAGCGGCCGATCTCCTGGCGAGCTCGGCGACCCAGTTCGTTCATTGCCGCGCCGTAGCTGCGCAGGCCATCGGTAGTGATGGCTTCCGGGCCGCCGTGGCCGCTTAAGCGTCTTCCTCATAAAGCGCAGCGCTGCGTCCTTGTCGCGGGTCCTGGTGATGTAGCTTTCGAGGATTTCTCCTTCCCGGTCGACCGCTCGCCACAGGTAGACCATCTCGCCATTGAGGTTGGCTGGTCGCGACCGTTCGCATCAATCCGCCGCAGAGAACCGGTCGCGAACCCGGTCGCAATGCCAAGAACCCAGAATTATCGTGGGGTACAAGGCTTTTGGCGGAGCGGGTGGGATTCGAACCCACGATACGCTTTTGACGTATACTCACTTTCCAGGCGAGCGCCTTCGACCACTCGGCCACCGCTCCGCATGCTCTGGACGGGACCGGCGCGTAGCCGAGCCGAGGGGGTTCCGCAAGCATGCGGTCGTTGCGCGCCCTGCCCGCTTCGTGCCACCATCGCTGGATGGTCATGATCGCTTTCGCCGCGCTGCTGGCGGCCCAGTCCGGACAGGCAGCCGCCGCACCCGCCCCTCCTCCCGCAGCGTCCGATCCGGTCGCGGGGGACTGGCGAGAGATTCCGGGCGATGAGCTGCTGGTGATGACGCTGGCCGACGGCCGCACCGTGGTGATCCGGCTCGCCGCGCGGTTTGCGCCCGAGCATGTCGCCAATATCCGCGCGCTGGCCCGCGCCGGGTGGTGGGATGGCGAGAGCGTCTACCGCGTCCAGGAAAACTGGGTCGCGCAATGGGGGGACCCGACCGAGAAGAAGCCGCTGCCGCCCGGCATCGTCCCCTCGCCGGTGCCCGAGTTCGAGATCGCCGCGTTCGAGCCGGCGCAGCGCCTCGCCAGGCCCGACGCCTATTCGGCCGCATCGGGAATCACTGCCGATGGCTGGCCGATCGCCACCGACGGCAGGGCGGCATGGCTGACGCATTGCTATGGTTCGGTGGGAGTCGCGCGCGATGCGCTGCCCAATACCGGCAGCGGGGCCGAGTTGTTCACCCCGATCGGCCAGTCGGCGCGGCGGCTCGATCGCAACTATACCGTCGTCGGGCGCATCGTCGAAGGGATGCAGCATCTGTCGAGCCTGAGGCGCAGCGATGCGGCGATGGGCATGTATGCGACCGCCGGCGAGCGCACACCGATCGTTTCGGTGGCGCTGGCGAGCGACCTTCCGGATACGGATCGCCCGCGTTTCGAGGTTCGCACCGCCGACAACCCACGCTTTGCGGCGTATCTGGCCCAGCGGGCGAATCCCGAAGCGCCGACGGTCGCGGTCGGGGTCAATGTCTGCGACCTGCCGCCGCAGGTTCGGCGCAGGCCTTAGGTCGCGCTGCACTCGATCGGAGCGTCACCGGGCAGCCGGATCGTCGCATCGCTACCCTTGCCGCGCAATTCCGCGCCATCGCCGCGATACCAGATGCCCGACGCGGCGCGTTGCTGCGCGAGCACGCCGATGCGCTGGCCGCCTTGCGTCAGCGTCACAGTCCCGGCCCGGTTGTCGAACGCGGCGTCGATGCGCGAGCCATCGGCGCAGGCGTAGCGCGCTGCCGTGGCTTCGAGTGGCGGCGCGGCCTGCGCGCGGACGTCGCCGAAATCGACCGAACGGATGCGCCAGCGGGCCACGCCGTCACTGTCGCCTGCCCGGCTGAGCGTCACCCGGCCCAGCACCGGATCGGCATCGGCATCGGCTACGGTGGCGCGAAACGGTACCGAGACCCTGCGTTCGTCAGCACCGACCGCGATCGGGCCGGGCTCGCCGACGTCGACCGCGAAACTGCCGAGTCCGGCAAAGCGGCGCGCTGCGACATCGGCGGCGGCGGCATCGCCGTCCCACGCGATCAGCGCGCCGACCGCGTCGCCGGTGCGCACCTGATCGAGATAGCCGCGCGCCACCTCCGCGGCTGCGCGGGCCGTTCCGGGAGCAGCATCGCGTTCGGGAGGGGGTTGCGAAGCGTCGGTGTCCGTGGCGACGGCCGGCTCGCCGGATGCATCGTCCGCGGGTTCGGGCAGACCGATCGTGGCGGTGTCGCCGCGATCGGGCGGGTCGTCGCTGCCGCATCCGGCGAGCAGCACAGCGGCAAGGGCAATCGGGATGGTGCGCATGGCGTCCTCACAGCGAAACGGCGGGACGCTTGTGCTGCGTCCCGCCGCGTCGGGCAAGGTCAGGGCTCGACCGCCTGTTCGTCGGCGTCGTCGAGATCCTCGTCATCGGCGAGGTCGTCGTCCTCGAACGCTTCCTGAAGCTCGTCTTCCTCGACATCTTCGTCGTCCTGATCGGCGTCGTCGTCCTCTTCGCCCAGATCATCGTCCGACATCGCGAGCATATCTTCGTCCTCATCGTCGTCATCGCCCAGGTCGGGGGCGAGATCGGTGAGGAGGGTGCCGTCGGTCGGCCCGTCGCGCGTTACTTCGAGGATCTCGGCGCGCTGGCTCTCGTCATAGCCTTCTTCGTTGAACCCGTCGTCATTGGGGCCCTGTTCGGGCACTTGATGGCCGCCCATGTCATCCTCACAACTAGTGGACGGCACCATCGCCGCCTGCCGGTCCGAACGGCGCAGGCGCGCCGCCGTTCCGGGGCGTTGCGACGAACGGCTCAGCTTGCGCGAAACAATCGGCCGCGCTCGACCACGGCGACGATCGCCAGCGCGATCAGTCCGCAGATCAGGAACCCGGCATAGAGCGGCACCGTCGATCCGTCGAACGCCTGGCCGATGCCTGCGCCGATCAAGGCGCCGCCCAGCGTGGACACGAAGCCCTGCACGCTCGACGCGGTGCCCGCGATGTGCCCCATGTTCGACATCGCCATCGCCGAGAAGTTCGACGTGGCCAGCCCGAAGCACGCCATCATCATCGCCTGCAACACCGCGAACACCACCAGGCTTTCGACCCCGGCAAGCGCGACGATGAGGTGCACCGCGGCAATCACGATTAGCGCCGCCAGCGCGCTGTGCGACAACAGCCGCATGCCGAAGCGCATGACGATGCGCGAATTGGAATAGTTGGCGACCGCCATCAGCCCGGCGACGCAGATGAAGATGACGCTGAGCAGTTCGGGGCGGCCGAACACGACTTCCATGATCTGCTGGATTGAGTTGATGAACCCGAACAATCCTCCCGACAGCAGCGCCGCAGCCAGGGTATAGCCGGCCGAGCAGCGATCGCCGAGGACCGTGCGATAGCCCTGCGCCAGGCGGGCGAACCTGAATGGATGCTGGTCCTCGGGCGCCAGCGTTTCGGGCATACGCAACATGAACCAGACCAGCACCGCCGCCGACACGATGGCGATGCCGATGAAGATCCACCGCCACGGCGCAACCAGCAGCACCAATTGCCCGAACGACGGCGCGAGTACCGGCGCGGCCATGAACACCATGAATACGAGACTCATCACGCGCGCCATCGCCCGTCCCGAGAAACAGTCGCGGACCATCGCCACGGTGACGACGCGCGCGCCCGCCACCGCCATGCCGCCGGCGAAGCGCGCGGCGAGCAGCAGCGCAAAGCTCTCGGCCGCGGCAGCAGCGAGATTCGCTGCGACCGCGAACAGCAGCGCGCCGATCAGCACCGGGCGGCGCCCAAACCGGTCCGACAGCGGGCCGTGGGCAAGCTGGGCGATGGCGAAGCCGACGAGGAAGGCGGTGATGACATACTGGCGGTCGTTGGCGACGGTGACGCCCAGCGCTTCGGCGATGGCGGGAAGCGCGGGGAGCATCGAATCGATGCCGAGCGCGGTCAGCGCCATCAGCGCCGCGCACAAGGCGACGAACTCTGTGAACGGGAGCGGCGCGCGGTCGGCCGCAACGCGGGTCATCTGGTCCATCTCGCGCTCCAAAAAACCGCGTGCCTGCCCGGGCGGGCGGCACGTCCCGTCATTGACCTCCGGCCGCTCCACGCTTACGTGTATTGCCAACGCAAGACACCAAGGAGCCACGCCGCCATGATCCGTTCCCTGTTCGCACCGGCACTCCTGACGATGCTCGCGGCCTGTGGAGGCGGAGACGATCAAGGCACGTCGATATCGCTAAATACCGGCGAAGGGAATGCTGCAACTGCGAGCGTGAATGGAGCGACCGGAGAAATCGCGGTCAACGTGCCGGGGTTCAAGGGAAAGCTCGACCTGCCCAAGTTCAAGCTCGACGCAGGCGACATCGATTTGAACGGCGTCTCGCTGTTCCCCGGATCGACCGTGCGCGATCTCGACATCGCCGCTGACCGTGACAGTGAAGCGCCGAATGGCGGCGACCGCGTGTCGATCACGTTCGACAGTCCGGCGGCGGCTGCGGACGTGCGGCAATGGTTCCAGGGCGAGCTGGCCGGCGCCGGCTATACGCTGCGCACCGATGGCGACGGGCTGGTCGGCACCACCGAAGATGGCTCGGCATTCCGGCTCGACCTGACCCCGGGGGACGGCGCGCGATCGCAGGGGACGATCACCATCGGGGAATGACGGTCCCGGACGATCGAGGTGCGTGACCTGTTCGTGCGGTCGGTCAGCGTCTATATCGGCGCGAACCGAAGCAATTCAGACAGGTCCCTCATGCTCGACACGCCCGCGCCCGCCGCCCTCGACCAGGTCCCGCTCGTCAGCCTGGCCGAGCAAGCCTCCGATCCCGAAGGCTTCGCCCGCGCATTCGGTGCGTCGTTCGAGCGGTTCGGCTTCGCGATGGTCGCCGACCACGGCATTGACGACGTCCTGATCGACCGGGCCTGGCGCGCGACGCAGGAAATGTTCGCGCAGGACGAGGCCGCCAAGCGCCGTGGCCATGTCCAGGGGGGCGGCGGCGCGCGCGGCTATACCCCGTTCGGGGTCGAGATCGCCAAGGACGCCAAACAGAATGATCTAAAGGAATTCTGGCATATCGGTCGCGAGCTTCCCGAGGGACACCGCTATCGCGACGTCATGGCACCCAATGTCTGGCCCGAAGCGCCGGATGATTTCCGGGAAATCTTTCTCAAGCTGTTCGCCGCCTTCGATGCCGCCGGCGACAGGCTGCTTTCGGCGATCGCCCGCTATCTGGGGCTGGCACCCGACTGGTTCGATCCGGCGGTCGCCGACGGAAACTCGGTCCTGCGGCTGCTGCATTATCCGCCGGTATCGGCCGACGCGCCGGGGGTTCGCGCCGGCGCGCATGAGGACATCAACCTCATCACCCTGTTGCTGGGAGCCGAGGAAGCCGGACTGGAGCTGCTCGACCGCGATGGTCGCTGGCTGGCGGTGAAGCCCCCGGCCGGGGCGATGGTGGTCAATGTCGGCGACATGCTGCAGCGGCTGACCAATCACGTCCTGCCCTCGACCACCCACCGCGTCGTCAATCCGCCGCCCGAGCGGCGCGGCAAGTCGCGCTATTCGATGCCGTTCTTCCTCCACCCGGCCCCCGACTTCCTGATCGAGACATTGCCGGGATGCGTCACCGCCGAGCGGCCGAACCGCTATCCGCAGCCGATTACCGCGCATGACTATCTGCACGAGCGCCTGGTCGAGATCGGACTGATCAAGAAATAGCGCCGCCACGGCTGGCCAGCCGCGCATCTTTCGGTTAGCCGCGCGCGGCTGGAGGAATGAAAATGACCGAACCGTTGCGCGTGGCCCTGGCCGGGATCGGTACCGTCGGGGCCGGAGTGATCCGCCTGATCGACGCCAATCGCGAGCTCATCGCGCGCCGTGCCGGGCGGGCGATCGAGATCGTCGCGGTATCGGCGCGCGACCGCGGCAAGGACCGCGGCGTCGATATCGCGCGGTTCGACTGGATCGACGATTCGACCGCGCTCGCCCGCCATTCGCGCGCCGACGTCGTGGTCGAGCTGGTCGGCGGCGCCGATGGCCCGGCGCTGGCCCTGGCGCGCGCGACGCTGGAAGCGGGCAAGAGCTTCGTCACCGCCAACAAGGCGATGATCGCGCATCATGGGCTGGAGCTGGCAGGCGCGGCGGAAGCGGCCGGCACCGCGCTCAAGTTCGAAGCCGCGGTCGCCGGAGGCATCCCCGTCATCAAGGGACTGCGCGAGGGCGCTGCCGCCAACGAGATCGCGCGCGTCTACGGCATCCTCAACGGCACCTGCAATTTCATCCTGTCAAAGATGGAAGCAGAAGGTCGCGACTTTGCCGATGTGCTTGGCGAGGCGCAGCGGCTGGGGTTTGCCGAAGCCGATCCGACCTTCGACATCGACGGCGTCGATGCGGCCCACAAATTGTCGATCCTCGCCAGCCTGGCGTTCGGCACCAAGCCCGCATTCGGCGACGTGGCGACCAGCGGCGTGCGCCATGTCCTTGCCGCCGACATCGCCGAGGCGGCGGCGCTTGGCTATCGCATCCGCCTGCTCGGGATCGCCGAATCGAATGCCGCAGGACTGTTCCAGCGCGTCCACCCGCATCTGGTGCCGCTCGATCACCCGCTGGCGCATGTCTCGGGCTCGCTCAACGCTGTGGTCGCCGAGGGCAATTTCGTCGGCCGGCTGTTCTTCCAGGGCGCAGGCGCCGGCGACGGCCCGACCGCAAGCGCGGTAGTCGCCGACCTGATCGACATCGCGCGCGGCGAGTTCGGCCCGCCCTATGCGATGCCCGCCGATTCGCTGCTGGCTCAGCCCGGTGCCGATACCGGCGATCGCCGCGGTCGTGCCTATGTCCGCTTCACCGTCGCCGACAAGGTCGGCGTGCTCGCCGAGATCGCCGCCGCGATGCGCGATGCCGGCGTGTCGATCGAGAGCCTGATGCAACGCGGCGCGATGGCCGACGGCAGCGTGCTCGTCGCGATCGTCACGCACGAAGGCCCGGAGCGCTGCGTGGCGCAGGCGCTGGAGAAGCTGCGCGGCTCGCCGAGCCTGATCGGGCAGCCGCTATGGATGCATATCCTGGATAGCTGACGCTGCTGGATAGCGGCCTGGCGTTACCGCCCCACCCAATCCGCGACTTCGCCCGCGACCTGGTTCGCGGCTTGGTTGAGCGCGACGCCCACGGCGCTCGCCTCGACCACTGCGACCGGCACGCGCGCTTCGAACCGCCGTTTCTCGAAATTGGTCGCGCCCGGGCGCAATATCGCGGCGTCGTAGGTCACCACCGCTTCGCTGGTCGCGGCATCGATCCCGAAGCTGCGCAGCTCGCCGGTAAGTTCGGCACCAGGATCGACGTTCGACTGTCGCCGCGTGAGCACCATCCGCCCCGTCCGCGCCGTCACCGTATCGCCAAGCAGCCGCGCGAACAGCCGCGCCGGCGGTTCGACCCATTGCGCATCCTTGACATAGGCGATCGAGGTGTCGGTCGAGCGCACCGGAACGCGTTCGACCGACAATTCCTGCGGCGTCTGCGGCACGCGGATGGTGATTGTCCCGGCCTGCCCGGTCTGTGTCTGCCCCGTTGCGATCGTCGCGGCAGGATCGAGCGTGAGCAGCGACGGCGGCGGCTCCGCCCCGAACGAGATGCACGCGGACAGCGGCAGCGCCGCGAGGAGAGACAAGAGCTTGGTCATGGCGCGCCCCATCAATTGGCGGGTTCGTAATCGGGAAGTTTCTGCGATCCGACGAGCGAGCCGGCGCCGCCGCGATTGACGCGCTCGGCGACCGCCGAAAGCGCCTCGGTCATCTGGCGCAGGTCCTGGACCAACTGGCCGACCTCGGGGATGGTCTGCTTGGAGAAAGCCTGCAGGCCCGGTCGGGCGTCGGTGATCGCGCCGTCGAGCGACTCCGCGCTCTTCTGCGCCGACGCGATCGCCTTGTTGAGATTGGCCATCGCTGGCTGGACGTCGTTCGCCAGCACCTGGTTGGTGGTTCCGGCGAGCTGGCCGATCTGCTCGGCGGCGACGCCGGCGCGCTGGATCGCGATCCGCGTCTCGGCAAGCGTCGCGGCGATCTCCGGCCCGCGATCGGCGAGCGCGTCGGTCAGGCGACCGGTATTTTCGAGGATCGCCGCGATCGAATTCTGGTTACGGTCGGACAGCAATCCCGTCAGCCGCTCGGTCAGCGTCGTCAGCCTCTCGAGCAGCTGCGGCGCCGACGACAGGATCGCGCCGAGTCCGCCGGTCCGCGTGGGGATCAGCGGCACGCCGAACGGGCAGCTCGCCGACGCGTTCTCGCTGGGACACGCGATAGGCGGTGCGTCCTTTACCGCGCCATCGAGCGAGATCTGGCTGACACCGGTGAAGCCGATGCCCTGGATCGAGGCGGTCGTCCCCTGCAGGATCGGCACGTCCTGATTGACGGTGATGCGCACGCGCACGAATTCGGGATCGGGCCTGAACAGCGCGATCTCCTTGACCTGGCCCGAGGGCACGCCCGAGAACGCGACCGGTGACCCCTTGGCAATACCGTCGACAGCCTGTTTGAACAGGATGTCATATTCCTTGTCGGCGCTCGAATTGACGCGCGCCAGCCAGACGATGAACAGCGCCAGCACCGCCAGCAGGATCAGCACCACCGCGCCGACGAGAACATGGTTCGAGCGTGTTTCCATCAGTCCCTCATCGCGCCTTCGCGCTGTTGTTCGGCGGGGTCGCGCGTTGATTCGGCCCGCTGCGCACTGTCGATCGCGGCGCGCCCGCGTGGTCCGTTGAAATATTCCTGGATCCACGGATGATCGAGCGCGAGCAGTTCGTCGATCGTCCCGACCGCGATCACCTTCTTGTCGGCGAGCACCGCGACGCGGTCGCAGATCGCATAGAGCGTGTCGAGATCGTGGGTGATCAGGAACACCGTCAGCCCCAGCGTTTTTTGCAGCGACTGGGTGAGTTCGTCGAACGCGGCGGCGCCGATCGGGTCGAGCCCGGCCGTCGGTTCGTCGAGGAACAGCAATTCGGGATCGAGCGCGAGCGCGCGCGCCAGCCCGGCGCGCTTGCGCATGCCGCCCGACAGTTCCGACGGGAATTTGGGCGCGGCGTCTGCGGGAAGCCCGGTCATCACCACCTTGTAGGCGGCGATCTCCTGGAGCAGCACCGGGTTCAGCCCGGGATAGAATTCCTTCAAGGGAACCTGAACATTCTCCGACACGGTCAGGGTCGAGAACAGCGCGCCACCCTGGAACAGGACGCCCCAGCGCTTGCGCACCTCGACCGCCTCGGTGGCATCGGTGCCGACCGTATTCTCGCCGAACACATGCACCTCGCCCGCGACCGGCGTCTGCAGGCCGATGATCGACCGCATCAACACCGACTTGCCGGTGCCCGATCCGCCGACGACGCCGATGATCTCGCCGCGGCGCACGTCGAGGTCCAGCCCTTCGTGGACGACCTGCTCGCCGAACGCGTTCTTGAGGCCGCGAACCGAGATGATCGGCTGATCCTCGGTCATATCCAGCCGATCCGTTCGAAGAACACCGCGAAGAACGCGTCGAGGACGATGACGAGGAAGATCGCCTGGACCACCGCCGAGGTCGTGCGCAGCCCGACCTGCTCGGCGTCGTTCTCGACCAGCATCCCCTGGAAACAGCCCGCCATGGCGATGATCGCGCCGAACACCGGCGCCTTTATGAGGCCGACATAGAGATCGGTGATCGGCACGACTTCGCGCAGCCGCTGAATATAGGTGACCGGCGGGATGTCGAGGCTGACCCAGCACAGCAATCCGCCGCCGATTATCGCGACGATCGATGCGTAGAAGCCGAGCAGTGGCATCATGATGATCGTCGACAGCACGCGCGGCAGCACCAGCGCCTCCATCGGCGACACGCCGATCGTGCGCATCGCGTCGATTTCCTCGGTCAGCTTCATCGTGCCGATCTGCGCTGCGAACGCCGAACCGGAACGACCGGCCACCATGATCGCGGTCATCAGCACGCCGAGTTCGCGCAAGGTGATGCGGCCGATCAGGTTGATCGTGAACACCTCGGCGCCGAACTGGCGCAACTGCACCGCGCCCTGCTGCGCGATGACGACGCCGATCAGGAAGCTCATCAGTCCGATGATGCCGAGCGCGGTGACGCCGACCGCTTCGAAGCGCTGGACGGTGGCGTTGAAACGGAAGCGTTTGGGATGCCGGATCACCGCACCGAGCGAAAGGACGGTCGCGCCCATGAAGCCGAGCAGGCCGAGCAGAGTGCGTCCGGCAGTCGCGGTGGCGGCGCCGATCTCGTCCAAGATGCGCGCGACCGGCGACAAGGGCTTGCGCCCCATCGCCACCGGCTGATCCGCTGCCTGGACCTGTTCGAACAGATGCTGCGTATCCTCGGCGATGCCTTCGACCCGGGCGTCGCGATCCCGCGCGAATTTGTGGACGATCCACGCCCCGACGGTGTCGATCCGGTCGATGCTCGACAGATCGACGCGCGTGACCGACGACCCCACGGCATCGAGGCGATCCGGAACATCGCCAAGCCGCGCCAGCGACCAGTCGCCGGTCAGGAACAGCGACGCTCCGCCATCGCGTGAATCGAGCGAGAAATCAGCTGGCCGCATCATTGGCGCCACCCATCGTCGATTCGGGCTGGTTCGGCAAGCGCGGACGCGGCACAGCGCCCGCAATGAAGCATCGCATCGCCTTCTACGATCTCGACAAAACCATCACCCGTGCGCCAACCTGGACGCGCTTCCTGGTCACCGCGGCATGGCACGGGCCACGCTGGCGCCTGGCGGTGTTGCCGGTCGCCGCGCTCGCCGCGCTTGGCTTTCCGCTGCGCCTGGTCGATCGCGCGCGGCTGAAGCGGCTGACGCATCGGCTGGTGATCGGCCCGGCGGTGGCACCGCCGCACATGGCTGCGCTCGCATCGCGCTTCGCTGCGCGTACGCTGTCGCACAATCTGCGCCGCGGGGCGCTGGCGCGGATCGATGCCGATCGTGCCGCCGGATATCGGCTGGTCCTCGCGACGGCGTCGTTCGATTTCTATGTCGGCGCGATCGCCGAGGCGCTGCGTTTCGACGACGTGGTCGCCACCGCCGGCAGGCGCAGCGATGATGGCGATCATGCGCCGGGCTGCGACGGGGACAATTGCTACGGCTTGGCCAAGCTGGCGACGGTTGAGGCATGGATGCAGCGCGCGGGGATCGCGCGCGACGCCGCAACGGTGCGCTTCTATTCGGACCATGTCTCCGACGCGCCGACGCTCGGCTGGGCCGACGAGGCATTCGCGGTCAATGCGCACGCGCCGCTGCGCGCCTTGGCCCGCCGGCGTGGCTGGACGCTGCTCGACTGGCGCCGCTGACGTCACAGCCCGACATCGACGGCATGGATGACAAGGCCGACCAGCCCGCCGACCAGCGTGCCGTTGACGCGAATATACTGCAGATCGCGCCCGACCGCATTCTCGAGCCGGCCGGTGATCGTGCGCGTATCCCAGCCGCGCACCGTATCGGAAACCAGCCGCACGATGGCATCGCCATAATCGGCCGCGGCACCGACCGCAGCACGCCGCACGAAGCGGTTGATCGTGCGGGCAAGCGCGGGATCGCTCTGCAATGTTCCGCCGAGTTGACGCATCGCGTCGCCCAGCCGTCCGGCCATCATCGCGTCGGGATCGCGGGCCATGCGGAGCATGCCGGCGCGCGCGGTTTCCCAAACGCCCTGCCACCAGTCGCCAAGCGCCGGATTGTCGAGCAGTTCGGCCTTGAACGCTTCGACCTTGGCCTGCGCCTCGGCATCATTTTGGAGGTCGGTGGCCAGCCGGGCCAGCCCCTCCTCCGCCTTGAGCCGTAGCGGATGCGTGGGGTCCTCGGCCATTTCCTCGACCAGCCGCTCCAGCCCGTCAATGATCTTGTTGGCCAGCGTCTCGTCGAGCCCGGTCCAGCGCAGGATCGACCCGGCGCGATCATGCACCATCGCGCGGATGAGGTGCTGGTTGCTTTCAAGGATACGCGACGCCCAGCGGATGATGCCGTCGAGCAAAGGTGCGTGGCGGCCATCGGCGATCGCGGCTTCCATCGCTTGCCCCAGCAGCGGAGCGATGCGAAGCGCGCGCAGCTGCGAAGACAGAGCGCCCTTGACCATTCCGCCCAGACGTTCGGGATCGAGCGATTCGAGCAGGTCGGCAGCAAGCCGCGACGCGCCGTAGCGCAGCCGCCCACCGCTGCCGCCGGGCGGATCGGACAGCCAGCGCCCGGCTGCGCGTGCGACATCGATATGCTGCATCCGCCGCGCGACGACGCCAGGGGTCAGGAAATTGTCCTTGAGGAACACCGCCAGCGTGTCGCCGATGCGGTCCTTGTTACGCGGCACGATCGCGGTATGCGGGATCGGCAGGCCGAGCGGGTGGCGGAACAGGGCGGTGACCGCGAACCAGTCGGCCAGCCCGCCGACCATCGCCGCTTCGGCGAACGCCTGGACATAGCCCCAGCCGCCGCCGTGGCGTGCCTCCATCCAGCGCGCCGCAAGGAACAGGCATGCCATCGCTACCAGCAGCCCGGTGGCGATCAGGCGCATGCGCCGCAGCGGCTGGGGGACGGCGTCCCCCGGCCGGGGGACGCGCTGGAACAGGCTCATGCCCGAACCAATCCCCGAGCGCGGGGAAGGTTCACTCCGCCGGCTGCGATCCCTCGTCGCCGCGATAGCCGATATGCCCGCCGGGCTGGTGGTCGATCGCCGGACCCACCGGCTTGCCGTCGTCGCCGGGACGATAGGTAAGCAGGCGCCGCGACAGCCGCGGCCCGATCCAGCGCTCGATCCCCACCGCCAAGCTGAACGTCGCCGGCACCAGCAACAGCGTGAGCAGGGTCGACAGCAGCAACCCGCCGATCACCGTCACCCCCATCGGCGCGCGCCACGAATTGGCGCCGCCGATCGACAACGCCGTCGGCACCATGCCCGCGACCATCGCCACCGTCGTCATCACGATCGGCTGCGCGCGCTTGTGCCCGGCGTCGACGATCGCTGTGAACTTGTCGACGCCCTTTTCCATCTCCTCGAGCGCGAAGTCGATCAGCAGGATCGAGTTCTTGGCGACGATGCCGAGCAGCATCAGCAACCCGATATAGACCGGCATCGATACCGCATCGCCGGTGATCCACAGCGCGATCAGCCCGCCCAGCGGCGCGAGCAGCAGCGAGCCCATGTTGACGAAGGGTGGCATGACCCGCTTGTAGAGCAGCACCAGCACCGCGAAGACGAGCAGGATTCCCGACACCACCGCGACGATGAAGTTGGTGATCATCTCCGCCTGCCACTTGGCTTGGCCGAGCGTCAGTCGCGTGACCCCGATCGGCAGGTTCTGCATCGTCGGCAAGGCGTCGATCTGCTTCTGCGCGTCGCCCGAGATCACGCCGGGCGCGAGATCGGCGCCGAGCATCAGGCGGCGCTGCTGGTTGATGCGGTCGACGCGGGTCGGGCCTGATCCGAAGCTGATATCGGCGACGACGTTGAGCGGGACCGCGCCGCCGCTCTGCGTCGGCACCGGCAGATTCTCGATCGTCGACAGCCGTTCGCGCGAGTCCTCTGCGAGCGCCACGCGGATCGGGATCTGGCGATCCGACAGAGAGAAGCGTGCGCTGTTCTGGTCGATATCGCCAAGCGTCGCGATACGGATCGCGCTCGACAGCGCCTGCGTCGTCACGCCCAGGCTGGCGGCGAGGTCGAGCCGCGGGGTGATGACGATCTCCGGCCGTTGCAGGTCGCCCGAAATGCGCGGCGCAACCAGCGTCGGCAACCGGCTCATCTCGGCCATGATCTTGATCGCGGTCTGGTTGAGCAGTTCGGGATCCTCGCCGCCTAGCGTGATCGTCATGTCGCGCCCGCTCGACCCCCAGCCGAACTGCGACTGGAACGACACGCGTGCGTCGGGAATCTTGTTGAGTTCGGGCGCGAGGTCGCGTTCGAACTCGATGCTGGTGACGTCGCGCTCGTCCTGATCCTTGAGCTTGGCAGTGACGCGGCCATTGCCGACATAGCTGCGCGCATAGACGTCGGCCACGGCGGGCTGCGCCGCAAGAAGGTTGGCGACGCGATCGACCACCGCCTTGGTCTGTTCGAGCGTGGTGCCTGGCACCATCTCGATCGACGCAGTCGAATTGTCGTTGTCCTGCGTCGGCTGGAAGGTCTGCGGCAACTGCATGAACACCAGCACCGTCGCGACCAGCGACGCCGCACCGCCGACGATCGCCACCCAGCGATGCCGCAGCGTCCAGCGCAGGATGCCGACATAGCGGTCCATGATCCAGCTCTCGCCGTGGCTGGCATGGCCGTGTGATTTCAGGAAATAGGCGGCGATCATCGGCGTGATCAGCCGCGCCACGGCCAAGCTCATCAGGACGGCAGCCACGACGGTGAGACCGAAATTCTTGAAGAACTGTCCAGAGATGCCGGGCATGAGCCCGACTGGCAGGAACACCGCGACGATCGCCATCGTCGTCGCCAGCACGGCGAGGCCGATCTCGTCGGCGGCGTCGATCGATGCCTGATAGGCGGATTTGCCCATCCGCATGTGCCGCACAATATTCTCGATCTCGACGATGGCGTCGTCGACCAGCACGCCAGCGACCAGGCTCAATGCCAGCAGCGTCATCTGGTTGAGCGTGAAGTTCATCATGTCGAGGAACCAGAAGGTCGGGATCGCCGACAACGGGATCGCCAGCGCCGAGATGATCGTCGCACGCCAGTCGCGCAGGAACAGGAATACGACGATCACCGCCAATATGGCGCCTTCGACCATCGCCTCGATCGCGCTGTTATACTGATCCTCGGTCTGCTCGACATTGTTGAAAAGCAGTTCGAAGCGGACATCGGGATTGCGCTTTTCCAGCGCCTCGAGCTTGGCCTGCGCTTCGTGGAAGACGGTGACGTCGGACGCGCCCTTCGACCGCTTGATGTCGAAAGTCAGCACCTGCTTGCCGTTATATTCTGCGGTCGAGCGCCGCTCGCCATACAGGTCGCGCACCTCGGCGATATCGGCGAGGCGGACGCTGCGCCCTGCACCGACCGAGATCTGCGTCTGGCCGAGCGCGAACGCGGTGTCGGCATTGCCGAGCACGCGCACCGATTGTTCGGAACCGGCGATCTCCGCACGACCGCCCGCGGCATCGACATTGACCTGGCGCAGCGCCTGGTTGACCTGGCTGGCGGTCAGCCCCTGCGACTGCAGCTTCAGGGGATCGAGGATCACGCGGATCTCGCGATCGACGCCGCCGATGCGATCGACGGTCGACAGGCCGGGAACCGACAGCAATTCTTTGGCTACGGTATTGTCGACATACCAGCTCAATTCCTCGACCGTCATGTCGGTGGTGATCGCGGTAAAGCTGGCGAGATCGTTGTCGGTGGTGTTGGCGCGGTAGACCTGCGGCTCGAGGATGCCTTCGGGCAAGTCGCCGCGGATCGTGTTGACCGCTTCGCGTACGTCAGTGACGGCGCGGTCGATGGGGGTGCCGATGTCGAGCTGGACGATCGTCGTCGACTGCCCTTCCGTGATGTTCGATTCGATCTGGTCAATGCCCTGGACGCCGCGCACCGCCGCCTCGACGCGCTGGGTGATCTGCGTTTCCAGCTCGGACGGCGCAGCGCCCGGCTGGCTGATGACGACGATCGCGACCGGAAACTCGATGTCTGGGTCCTGGTTGACGTCCATCCGCACGAAGCTGACGATCCCTGCGATGGTGAGCGCGAGGAACAGCACGATCGGCGCCACCGGATTGCGGATCGACCAGGCCGAGATGTTGCGGAAGTTCATCGGACGATGCGCCTATCGCTTGAGCGTGGTGAGGGTGGGCACGACCTTCTGCCCCGGGTTCAGGAACGCGCCGGCGGTCAGCACGACGCGTTCGGTGCCGGTAATGCCGCTGGCGATCGCGACGCCGGCATCGGACACGTCGCCGACCGTCACCGGACGCCGCTGCGCCTTGTTCTCGGCATCGAGGATATAGACGAAGCTGCCCTGCTGATCGTTGAGCACCGCCGATTCGGGGAGCATCGGCGCGGTCGTTGCGCCGGTCTGGATGCGCGCGCTGGCGAAACCCCCGGGACGCAGCGCGCGATCGTAACGCACGGCGATGCGCGCGATCCCCTGCCGCGTCTGCGGATCGATCACCGGTGATACCTGCCAGACTTCGCCCGAAAAGGTTTCCTCCGAACCGACAGGCTGGATCTCGGCGGGAACGCCGACGCTGACGCGCGCGAGGTCGCTTTCGCTCAACTGCGCGCGCATCTCCATCTGTCCACCCATCGCGACGCGGAACAGAACGCCGCTGCCCGAACTGACGATCTGGCCCGGCTCGACCGCGCGGGTCAGCACCAGGCCGGCGGCGGGCGCGCGGATATCGAGACGGCCGTTGCGCGCCTGGGCTTCCTGAAGCTGCGCCTGTGCGACGCGGACGCGCGCGACTGCGGCATCGCGGGTGGCGGTGCGCTGATCGATGTCGGCGCGCGAGATGAAGCCGCGATCGACCAGCTGGTTGGCGCGTTCGAGCTGCGCCTGCGCGAGATCGGCGTCGGCCTGCGCCACCCGCACGCTCGCGGCGAGCGACGCCGCAGTCTGTGCCTGCACCGAGCGATCGACGGTCGCCAGCACCTGGCCGCTGTTCACCCAGCTGCCCGGCTCGACCAGCACGCGCGTCACCAGCCCGCCCTCGCCGGCGACGCCGACCGGCATCTCGCGGCGCGCGGCGATCGCGCCGGTGCCGCTCACCACCTTGGTCACGGTGACGCGGCCGGGCACGGCGACGGTGACGCTGGGAATCTGGCCGCCACCGGCGGGCGCCGCCGCGCCCGGTGCAGCCGTTCCAGCTTCGCCCTCGGCCTCGCCGCTGCGGAAGAAATACGCCGCCGCCGCCAGCGCCGCGACGATCAGGAGGATGGCAGCGACGATGATCCAGCGCCGACGGCGCGGACGCCCTTCGCGACCATCCTCGATCGCGATCGCCTCGCCCGGTCCGATTCCACCCGTTTCATAGTTCATTTGCGCCACTTCCGCTCCGGCCCCTTCGCCGCGTTGCCCACGGGCTGTGTTATAGGAATAAGGCACCGACCTCAAGCGGTTCCGGCACGCGGCACCCACTGCCTGTTTTTTTGCGAAATCGCAAGGATTTCCGGGTCCCGCCGAATGACGGCTTGCGGTTCATCGCGGGTTGCTGCGTCCTGCTGCATGACGCATGTTCATTGTCTGATACGGGAGGAACCCAAGTGATCCGCAAACTTCTGATTTCGGCGACCGCGCTGCCGCTGCTCGCGCTCGTCCCCGCCGCGGCGCAGACCCAGCCCGCTGCGCAACCGCCGATGCTGCTCGACGCGACGCTGCTCGACGTGGTTGCGGAAGGGCGCACGACGCGCGTCCCCGACCTTGCCACGATCAACGCCGGCGTGGTCACCCAGTCGGCAACCGCCGCGGCGGCGATGACCGCCAATTCCGCGGCGATGGCGCGGGTCACCGCAGCGCTCAAGCGGGCCGGCGTGGCCGACCGCGACATCCAGACCTCGACGATCGGGCTCAGCCCGCAATATCGCTATGCCGAGAACCAGCCGCCCGTCATCACCGGCTATCAGGCGTCGAACCGTGTCACGGTCCGGTTCCGCGATATCGCCCGCAGCGGCACGATCCTTGATGCGCTCGTCCGCGAAGGCGCCAACTCGATCGATGGTCCGACGCTGGGCCTGGCCGATCCCGATCCGGCGATGGACGAGGCCCGCACCAATGCCGTCAAGCGCGCCCGCGCCCGCGCCGAACTCTACGCCCGTGCCGCAGGGCTGCGCGTCGAACGTGTCCTGTCGATCAGCGAGCAGCAGCAACCGCCGGTCGGTCCGATGCCGGTGATGATGAGCGCGCGGATGGAAGCCAAGGACGCTACCGAGGTGGTGCCGGGCGAGCAGGACATCACCGCGCAGCTATGGGTGCGCTTCCTGCTGCGCTGAGCAGCGCAGCGGTTGGGTGCGGACTTCCCCCACGCAACGAAAAGGCCGCTCCATCGCTGGAGCGGCCTTTTGCCTGTTCTCGGATCGCGGCGTTACCGGACCCGGCCGCGGCGCACGAGGTTGACGATCGCCAGCAGGATCACCGCGCCCACCAGCGACGTGAGGAAGCTCATCACGGTGATGCCGTCATTGATGTTCTGACCGAAGATCAGCGACGCGATGAACGCACCGACGATGCCGACGACGATGTTCAGGATGATGCCCTGCTGTGCATCGGTGCGCATGATGATGCTGGCGAGCCAGCCTACGACACCGCCGACAATAAGCCAGATAATCAAACCCATGATAAGTCCCTCCGTTATGCCGGATTGGTATCCGACCGACGGGTGCTAGGACTCGCGAAAGCAGTGGTTTGTTCCGTCTGCGTTTTGAACAACCGTCCGGCAATGCGACGAACCGTTGTCCGCGCTGGGAAGAGTCGGCGGCGCAGTCGCCTTTGATACCTCAATATTTGCGCTGGCGCTCGTACAGCGAACGGTAATGCTGGATGCGCGTCACGCGCAGGCCGGGCATCCCGGAACGGTCGATCGCGCGCTGCCATCCGGCGAATTCCTCGACGGTGAGGCCATATCGGTCGCAGACCTCGTCCACGGTAAGCAACCCGCCATTGACTGCCGCGACCACTTCCGCCTTGCGCCGAACGACCCAGCGCGTGGTGCTGGGCGGCGGCAGCGTGTCGAGCGTCAGCGGCTCGCCGAGCGGGCCGATGACCTTGGCAGGCCGAATTTTCTGGTTCTCGATCATCCACTAACCTCGATCGGGGCGGGGGCCCCTTGAACACCGTAACGACGCCTGTAGCGCACCACCCTTGAACATCGCTTAAAGCCGCTAGGTAAACACCACGTTCATCGCCAGCCGCTGCCGTGCGAGCGTCGCAGCGGTGGCACGGTTGAACGCAGCCGGAGCCTCAAAGCGGGGGTGACGACCCTCGCCGGGCGCGCGGTCGAGCATCGCCTGCAACCGCGCCGTCGGACTTGCCGCCTGTCGCGCCGCGATGCCGGCGAGCAGGACCGCGAGCCCGGCCGGCAAGGCGCGGATCGGACGGGCTTGATCGTGGAAGGCGAAGCTGAGGTCCAACGGGCGATCCTGAACGGTTGCGACTCGAACCCCGCATGTAGCGATGGCCGCTGAATCACCGGTAAAGGAGCGCGATCGCGCGCCTGAGCAGGGGTTTTTTGCAACCCGGCGTTCTTTTGCCTACATGGCGTCCATGCCGATCGGGGATTTCCAGCTGCCCGCGCCGCCCCAGGCGCGCCGGATCGTCGTCGCCATGTCGGGCGGCGTCGACAGCTCGGTCGTCGCCGCGCTTGCCGCGCAGACCGGGGCAGAGACGATCGGCGTCACGCTGCAGCTGTACGACCATGGCGAGGCGACCGGACGCGCGGGCAGCTGCTGCGCGGGGCGCGACATCCGCGATGCGCGCGCGGTGTGCGACCGGCTCGGCATCGCGCATTATGTGTTCGATCACGAAAGCAGCTTTCGCACGCAGGTGATCGACGATTTCGCCGACGAGTATCTCGCCGGGCGCACGCCGATCCCATGCGTACAATGCAATATGGGTCCGAAGTTCACCGATCTGTTCCGGCTTGCCCGTGATCTGGGCGCCGACTGCCTCGCCACCGGTCATTATGTTCGCCGCGTCGAAGGTCCGGCCGGCGCCGAACTGCACCGCGCGATAGATCCGGCGCGCGACCAGAGCTATTTTCTGTTCGCGACGACGCAGGAACAGCTCGACTATCTGCGCTTTCCGCTCGGCGGCCTGCCCAAGGCGGAAGTCCGCGCGCTTGCTGAGGCGTTCGGGCTGACGGTCGCGGCCAAGCCCGACAGCCAGGACATCTGCTTCGTCCCCGACGGCGATTACGCGTCGCTGGTTCGCAAGCTGCGCCCCGATGCCGTCGATGGCGGCGAGATCGTCGATCTGGCGGGGCGGGTGCTGGGCCGGCATGCGGGCATCATCCACTACACCGTCGGCCAGCGCCGGGGTTTGGAGATTGGCGGTCAGGCCGAGCCGCTCTACGTCGTCCGGCTCGAGCCGCACACCAAGCGCGTGGTCGTTGGACCGAAGGCAGCGCTGGCGGTAGCATCGGCGCGGATCGAGCGGGTCAACTGGATCGGCGGCGCGCACACCGGACCGCTGACCGTCAAGGTCCGCTCACTGGCACGCCCGGTTCCTGCCCGCTTCGATGGCGCGACGGTGGCGTTCGAGGCGCCGGAATATGGCGTCGCCCCCGGTCAGGCAGCCGCGCTGTACGACGGCGACCGCGTGCTGGGCGGCGGCTGGATCACCGCGACCGAGCCTGCCGCCGCGATGCTCGCTGCCTAACGCAGCGGCTCGGGCTGGCAGCCGAGTTCGGGATCGAAGGTGACCGAGCGGCTGGCGATCAGTGGTACCGACGCGGTGACGGTGCGGGTAGCAGGATCATCGGTCAGCGTGATCGGCTCCATCCCCGGTTCGAAATCGGCATAGCATTGCGCAAGCGGGCGATTGCCGATGTACCGGCACGCGCAGGCGACCCGAGCGCCATAGCCGACGCCCAATGCCAGTTGCGGCTGCATCGAGCGGATATAGGCGAACGCGCCCGCCGCCAGTAGCAGCAGTATCGCAAGCAGCGACCAGCCGATCTTGCTTCTTGTCTTCATCTCCGGCGAGCCTAGTCTGCCCGAATGCGCTTGCCTATCGTCCTCTTCGCCGCGTTGATGCTGGGGGGCACGACGGTCGTCCCCCCGCCTTCGACCGACCCGCTGTTCGCCGCAGGGCAAGGCGAGACGCGCGGCGTGCTGATGCTGATCGACGGCAGGGTCGCGCAAAAGCGCTATGCGCCGGGCTATTCCGACGCCAACCGCTTCATCAGCTGGTCGATGGCCAAGACGATCACGGCGATGCTGGTCGGCGAACTGGTCGCCGACGGACGACTGCAACTCGACGCGCCCGCTCCGGTCGCCGAATGGGCGGACGACGCACGCCGTCGCATCACGCTGCGGCAATTGCTGCACATGGCCTCGGGGCTCGACCATACCGAAGTCGGCGAACCGATCGAGAATTCGGACACCAACCAGATCCTGTTCGTCGGCGGCACGCAGGACATGGCGGCACGCGCGATCGCCAAGCCGCTCGAGGCGGCGCCGGGGCAGCGGTTCGAATACAGCTCGATGACGACGCTGATCCTGTCGGAGATCATCACCCGCACGTTGACCGACAGCCGCGAGCCGCGGGTGCGGGCGGCGGCGTATCGACGCTTTGCGGAGGAACGGTTGCTGCGCCCCGCCGGGATCACCACCGCGTTCCTCGAATTCGACGGTGCAGGGACACAGATTGGCGGGTCGATCCTGCACATGGGGCTGGACGACTGGGGACGGATCGGCACGCTGCTGCTGGACGGGCGGGCTGCGGACGGAACACAGGTAATTGCGCCCGGCTGGCTGGCCTTCATGAAGGCGCCGTCGCCGACCAACGGCCATTATGGGGGGCAGACGTGGCTCAACACGGCGGGGGCGGACGACGCGCTCTTTCCGGGCAAAGGTCCGGACACGACGGTGGCGGCGCTGGGGCATCTCGGCCAGTATGTGATAGCCGCCCGGGGCACCGTTCCCGGCACGGCAACGCCGCGAAGCGTGGTGCTGGTGCGGCTCGGGAAGACCCAGGACGATCAGCTGGCCGCGGTGCGCGCGGCGCTTGGCGACGTGCTCGATCCGCTGGTCGAATAGCCTATAGCCGGAACCATCCCTCGATCACGGTCACGCATTGGCCGGTCAGCAGCGTTTGGTCGCCCGCCAGTTCGCACGTCACCCGACCGCCACGCACGCTGGCCTGGAACGCGGTAAAGGTTTCGCGGCCGAGGCGGTCGGACCAATAGGGCGTGAGCACCGCATGCGCCGAACCGGTCACCGGATCCTCGTCGATGCCGGCGAACGGCGCGAACACGCGGCTGACGACATCGGCTTCGCTTCCGGGTGCAGTGACGATGGTGAGGATATCTTCGGAGCCCGTCAGCGCCCGGAAATCGGGCCGGACCGCGCGCACGGAGTCGGCGCTGCCCAGCACGACCAGACTGTAGCCGCCGGGATGCCACAAAGTCGCGTCGGCATGGGCGAGGCCAAGCGCTGCAAGCGTGTTCGGCAGCGGCTTCGGCTCGGCGCGGTAGGTGGGCAAGGCCATGCGATAGCCGCTGTCGTGCCGTTCGACCCACAGCGTTCCCGCCTTGCGCGTGGCAAAGGTCACGCGGTCGCGCGCGGGATCGCCCGACAACAGGACATGTCCGCTCGCCAGCGTCGCATGACCGCACAAGGCGACCTCGATCGCGGGCGTGAACCAGCGCAGTTCATAGTCCGTCGCTCCGCTTGGGTCAGGAACGACGAACGCGGTCTCGCTCAGGTTGTTCTCCGCGGCGATCGCCTGGAGGACGGCGTCGTCCAGCCAGGCATCGAGCGGGATCACCGCCGCGGGATTGCCGGTGAACGGACGATCGGCGAACGCATCGACCTGCGCGAACGGCAGCTTCATGCCGGGCGCCTCATATCCGCTTGGCGAACCAATGCGGGGTCACGTCGGCCTCGACGAGCGGATTGTCGGTGTCGACATGGCCTGCGGGATCGAGATGGATCAGCACCTCGACCTTGGGAAAGGCGCGGCGCAGCGCCTTTTCGACATCCTCGACGATGTCGTGCGCGGCCCCGACAGTGAGCGCGCCGTCGACTTCCATGTGGAACTGCGCGAAGTCGTGGCTGCCCGAACGGCGGGTGCGAAAATCGTGGATGCCCTGCAAGCCCGGCTGGCGCGCGGCGACCTCGATGAAACGCGCCCGCTGCTCCTCGGGCCATTCCTTGTCCATCAGCTGATCGATCGCGTTCGACGAGGCCTTGAACGCGCCCCAGCCGAGCCACAGCGCGATGGCGATGCCGAACACCGGGTCGGCCCAGCTCAATCCCAAAAACTGATCGAGCGCGATCGCCGCGATCACCGCGCCGTTGAGCAGCAGGTCGGACTGGTAATGGACGTTGTCGGCGAGGATCGCGACCGATCCGGTTTTGCGGATGACGCTGCGCTGATACCATAGCAGCAAGGCGGTCGCGGCGATCGCGATCAGCGACACGGCGATGCCGAACTCGCCGTCGCTGGTCTGGCGCGGCATCTGAAACGCCAGAATCGCGCGCCACGCGATCCCGACCGCCGACGCGGTGATGAGCCCGACCTGGAACAGCGCCGCCAGCGCTTCCGCCTTGCCGTGTCCGAAGCGATGGTCGTGGTCGGCAGGCTCGGCCGCCAGCCGGACGCCGTACAAGGTGACGAGACTGGCAAGCAGGTCGAGCCCGGTGTCGGCGAGGCTGCCGAGCATCGCAACCGATCCGGTATGCCAAGCAGCAAACCCCTTGAGCGCGAGCAGGAAGCACGCGGTGGCGACGCTGGCCAGCGCGGCGCGCAGCGCGAAGGGAATGAAGCGGCGGCGTTCGTCGAGCGTCATGGGTAGAGCATCCCTTCGCTCCAGCCGCTCGCTCCGGCGGTGAATACGCGACGTTCGTGCAGCCGGTGAGCACGGTCCTGCCAGAATTCGATCTGGTGCGGCGTCACGCGATAGCCGCCCCAGTGCGGGGGGCGCGGCACGTCCCGCCCATCGAACCGCGCCTGCATCTCAGCGAAGCGCGCCTCGAACGTGGCGCGATCGGCAAGCGGCCGCGACTGGTCCGACGCCCAAGCGCCGAGCTGCGAATCGCGGCTGCGAGTGCCGAAATAGGCGTCGGATTCGGCGTCGCTGGCATGCGCCACCGGCCCTTCGATCCGAACCTGCCGCCGCAATGACTTCCAGTGAAACAGCAGCGCCGCCTTTGCCGCGGCGCGCAGGTCGCCCGCCTTGCGGCTTTCGCGGTTGGTGTAAAATACGAATCCGTCGGCGCCATGCCCCTTGAGCAGCACCATCCGCACCGACGGCTGGCCATCCGCGCCGACCGTCGCCAATGCCATCGCATTGGGGTCGTTCGGCTCGCTGGCCTGCGCCTCGGCATACCAGGCGTCGAACAGGGCGATCGGATCGTCTGCCATCGCGCCGCATTACCCCCAGGATACGCATTTTGTCGAGGAACGATGCGTGCGCTCGTGCTTTGAATCGGCCTCGCAACGACCGGGGAGACGGTGATGGCCGCGCGCGCCTATTGGCAGGGACAGATCAGGCTGGCGCTGGTGTCGATCCCGGTCGAAATCTACACCGCCACCAAATCGGGCGCGCAGGTGTCGTTCCGCCAGATCCACGAACCGTCGGGCAAGCCGATCAAGTATGACAAGGTCGTCACCGGTGTCGGATCGGTCGATGCCGAGGACATCCTCAAGGGCTATGAGGTCGAGAAGGGCAGCTATGTCCTGCTCGAACAGGACGAGATCGACGCGGTGAAGCTCGAATCGAAGAAGACGCTCGAGCTCACCCAGTTCGTCGACGCGCACGAGATCGACGTGCTTTATTATGAAAAGCCCTATTTCGTGGTGCCCGCCGACGACCTCGCCGAGGAGGCGTTCATCGTCCTGCGCGAGGCGCTGAAGCGCACCAAGAAGGTCGGGCTGGGGCAATTGGCGCTGCGGGGGCGCGAATATGTCGTCAGCCTGAAACCGTGCGGGCGCGGCATGGTGCTCGAGACGCTGCGCTATGCCGACGAGGTCCACAAGGCACAGGGCTATTTCCGCGAGATCCCCGACGCGGCACCCGACGAGGACCTGCTCGACCTCGCCGAATCGCTGATCGCCAAGAAGACCGCGAAATTCGATCCGGCCAAGTTTCACGATCGCTATGTCGACGCGCTCAAGGACCTGATCGCGCGCAAGGTAAAGGCGAAAGGCGGCAAGATCGTCGATACCGACGACAAGGAACCGGCGCAGCGCGGATCGAACGTGGTCGATCTGATGGCGGCGCTCAAGAAATCGCTCGAAAAGCCGGGCGAGACTCCTGCCAAAAAGCCTGCGGCGAAGAAAGCGGCTGCCGCCAAAAAGACACCGGCCAAAGCCCCGGCGCGCAAGCGTGCGTGACCCGCTCCCCTCTCGTCGGTTTCAGGCGAAATGGAGAAACCGCGAGCTAGTGCCCAGCCCAAGTTTCTCGACTTCGCTCGAAACGAACGGAGGGGTGGCAGGCGGTGATGATGGTGGGAGGCGGCAGTGACCGCCAAGCCCGACCCGCTCGCCGCCTATAACGCCAAGCGCGATTTCGCCCGCACCGCCGAGCCTGCGGGCACATTGGAGCCGGGCAAGGGCAATATGTTCATGGTGCAGAAGCACGATGCCACGCGGCTACACTGGGACTTGCGGCTGGAAGTCGATGGCGTGCTCAAGAGCTGGGCGGTGACGCGCGGGCCGAGCCTGAACCCCGAAGACAAGCGGCTGGCGGTCCGCACCGAGGACCACCCGCTGTCCTATGCGACGTTCGAGGGGACGATCCCGAAGGAGGAATATGGCGGCGGCACGGTGATGCTGTGGGATCGCGGCACCTGGGCGCCCATCGCGGGCAAGTCGGCCAAGGATCTGGAAAAGGGACATCTGCACTTCATCGTCGAGGGCGAGCGGATGAAGGGCGAATGGCTGCTGATCCGGTTGAAGGGCCGCCCCAAGGAGAAACGCGAGAACTGGCTGCTGCGCAAGATTGACGACGCGCATGCCGGCGGATCGGATACGCTGGTCGAGACGGCGTTGACCAGCGTGGCGACCGGAAGGACGATGGCGGAGATCGCGGAAGGAAAGGCTCCCTCACCGTCATCCCCGCGAACGCGGCGATCCAGCCTGGGTCTTTCCGCCGCCGGGCAGGACAAGAAGAAGCTGGGTTCCCGCGGTCGCCGGAATGACGGGGCTATGGCTGGGTTCGAGGAACTCCAACTCGCCACGCTGGTCGACTCAGTCCCGAGCGGCAACCAATGGCTGCACGAGGTCAAATATGACGGCTACCGCGCGCTGGTCGCCACCGGTGGCGGCGCGGCGAAGGTTTTCACCCGCAGCGGCCTCGACTGGACCACCAAGTTTTCCGGGATCGCCGAAGCGTCTACCGCCCTGCCCCCCGCCCTGATCGACGGCGAGATCGTCGCGTTCAAGCGTGGCAAACCCGATTTTTCCTCGCTGCAGGCGGCGATCAAGGATGGCGGCGACATGACGCTGTTCGCGTTCGACCTGCTGATGCTGGACGGCGCGGACCTGACCACACTGCCGCAGGTCGAGCGCAAGGAGCGGCTGCGCGGGGTGCTGGCGGAGTGCGACGACCGCATCCAGTTCGCCGAACATGTCATCGGCGCGGGCGAGCAACTGTTCGAGACGATGTGCCGCGAAGGCTATGAGGGGATCGTGTCGAAGCGGATCGACGCGCCGTATCGCGGCACGCGCAGCAAGGCGTGGCTCAAGGTCAAATGCACGCGGCGGCAGGAATTCGTGATCGTCGGCTGGCTGCCGTCGTCGCCGCGCGGGCGCGGGTTCAAGTCGCTGTTGCTCGGCCAGCACGGCGATGACGGGCTGGTCTATGCCGGCAAGGTCGGGACCGGCTTCGACGCGGCGATGATGGACATGCTGATGGGCAAGCTGGGCAAGCTCGCGCGCAAAACCGCGACGGTCGATGCGCCCAAGGCGGCGGTGCGCGGGGCGCGATGGGTGACGCCGAGGCTGGTCGCAGAGATCGCGTTCGCCGAGTTCACCCCCGACAACGTCCTGCGCCACGCTAGCTTCATCGGGTTGCGCGGAGACAAGGCGGCAGCGGACGTCCGGCCCGAGCGCGCCGAACCCGCACCCCCTGCCCCCGCTTCCAACATCAAGATCAGCAGCGGCGACCGCGTGATCTTCCCGGGCGACGGCATCACCAAAAGCGAGCTTGCCGATTATTATGCCGCGGTCGCGGGGATCGCGTTGCCGTGGATCGCCGATCGCCCGATCAGCCTGGTGCGGTGTCCGCAGGGGCGCGCCAAGCAATGCTTCTTCCAGAAGCACGATGCCGGCAGTTTCGGCGAGCAGGTCCATCACGTCGACATCCGCGAAAAGGACGGCGGCACCGAACCCTATCTCTATATCGACAGCGCCGACGGCCTGCGCGCCTGCGTCCAGATGGGAACGATCGAATTCCATGGCTGGGGATCGCGCGTCGGCGACGTCGAGAAACCCGATCGGCTGGTGTTCGACCTTGACCCCGACGAGGGACTGGATTTCGAGGACGTCAAGCGCTCGGCGCTGGATATCAAGCGGCAGCTGGGCGACATAGGGCTGGCCAGCTTCGCAATGCTGTCGGGCGGCAAGGGCGTGCACGTGATCGCGCCGTTGACGCCGAAGGCGGAATGGCCTGAAATCAAATCGTTCGCCGAACGCTTCTGCCGCGCGCTCGCGCATGCCGAGCCCGATCGCTACACCGCGACGATGAGCAAGGCCAAGCGGAAGGGGCGCATCTTCCTCGACTGGCTGCGCAACCAGCGCGGATCGACCGCGGTGCTGCCTTATGTCGTGCGCGCCCGGCCTGGCGCGCCGGTGGCGGCTCCGGTCAGCTGGGCCGAGCTTGGCGACATCGACACGCCTGCGCGGTTCGGCCTGCGCGATACGGCGGTGCTGGTCGAACGCGCGAACGGGCGCGGGCTGAAGGGATGGGGCGTGGCCGAGCAGGTACTGCCCGATTTGTGACCGTTGCTTGTTGCACCCCAGCAAGCGATGTGGTCACGTCGCCCGCGACGGGGAAAATTGCATGGCCAGCCAGGTTGCCGGACTGTTCGATGCCGGCATCATCGCCGATCGCTGGATCGCGGAATATTGCGGCGGCCGCCCGCGCGGCGACGTGCTGTGCGGCACCGATGGCGACGCGCGCATCGCGTGGCAGGCGCTGCTCGAGGAACTGGCGACCGCATCAGGCGATTCGCTGACCCAGGCGCGCGAGCGGGCGCAGCGCCAGGCCGACGATATCGGCACCGGCTTCAGGATTGCTGGCGAAAGTGACGAGCGTCCCTGGCCGCTGTCACCGATTCCGCTGCTGATCGACGCCGCCGACTGGGCGGAGATCGATGCGGGCGTGCGCCAGCGCGCCGACCTGTTCGAAACCGTGCTGGCCGACCTGTACGGCGAGGGACGGCTGGTCGCGCAGGGGCTGATCCCGGCGGCATTGGTGACGGGCAGCCCGTACTTCCTGCGGCCGATGCTCGGACTCGATCCGCCCGGCGGACATCACCTGCATTTCATGGCGGTCGATCTGTGCCGCGGGCCAACCGGCGAATGGCGCGTGCTGGGCGACCAGCTGCGCGCGCCGACCGGTGCGGGTTATGCGCTCGAAAACCGGCTGGCGATCGCGCGCACGCTGGGCGGCCTGCAGGGACGGCTCAACATCGAGCGGCACGCGCCGTTCTTCGCGTGCGTGCGCGAAGGGATGGCGGCGTCGTGCGAGCGCAGCGACCCGCGCATCGGCCTGCTGACCCCCGGACGCTTCAACCCCAGCTATGCCGAGCAGGCGCATCTCGCGCGGTATCTGGGCTTCCTGCTGGTCGAGGGTGCCGACCTGGCGGTGCGCGAGGACAAATTGTTCCTGCGCACGATCGCGGGGATGAAACGTATCGATGCGCTGTGGCGCCGCGTCGATCCCCGTTTCCTCGACCCGCTGGCATTCGACAGCAGCTCGACGATCGGCGTCGCGGGACTGGTCGATGCGATGGCGGCGGGCAATGTCGTGGTCGCCAATTCGCCGGGATCGGGTGCGCTCGAATCGGCGGCATTCGCCGCGTTCCTCCCTGCACTGGCCACACGGCTGACCGGAGAGGGGCTCAAGCTGCCCAACATCGCGACGTGGTGGTGCGGCCAGCCGCGCGAACTCGAACAGGTGCTGGGGGACATGGATTCGATGGTGGTCGCGCCGGCGTTCGGCGTCGCACCGCAAGGCTTGCCCGGCGGCGAGCCGGTGGTCGGCGCCGACCTGTCGCCCGGCGATCGCGCCGCACTGATCGCCGACATGGCGCGCCGTCCGCAGGATTATGTCGGGCAGGAAATCGTGCGCCTGTCGACGATGCCGGTGGCGATCGACGGTGCACTCGCGCCGCGCCCTTTCACCTTGCGTGTCTTTGCCGCGCGCGACGGCGACGGAGCATGGACGGTGCTTCCCGGGGGCTTCGCGCGGATCGGCGAGCATCCCGACATCCGCGCCGCGGTGATGGGCGAAGGCAGCTGGTCGGCGGATGTCTGCGTCTACGGCCCCGAACCGGTCGAGCCGGTGTCGCTGCTGCCCGCGGTCGACAGCGTCCAGCTGCGCCGCAATCCCGGCACATTGCCCAGCCGCGTCGCCGATAATCTGTTCTGGCTGGGCCGCTATCTCGAGCGCGGCGAGGCGTTGCTCGCGATCATCCGCGTGCTGCTGGGCCATTCGTTCAGCGCCGACACCGGCGCCGCGCTGCCCTCAGCGACGATCCGCAAGCTGGCGGGGCTGATCACCGCTAGCGGTGCCGCCCCCTTCCCCGCCAGCTTTCGCCGCGCCGACCTGACCCAGTTCGCGCGCACCGCGCTGGAGGCGAGCGATGAATGGTACAGCGTGCGCGCCATCAACCGGCAGGCGCGCACCATCGGCGCGGGATCGCGCGACCGCCTGCCCGCCGACATGATCCGGCTGCTCGACGCGCCATTTCCGGTCAAGGGCGGCATCCTCGACCGCGCCGGGACGCTGCAGCGGCGCTATGCCGCGCTGGCGGGGATTTCGGCCGAGCATCTGGCACGCACCGATGCCTGGGCGTTCGCCGATATCGGCCGCCGCATCGAGCGCGCGGTCAAGTCGGTGCGCATCGTCAGGGCGTTTGCCGGGGCAGACGCCAGCATCGACGATCTTTCGACCCTGCTCGATCTCGCCGACAGCCAGATCAGCTATCGCCAGCGCTATCTGACCGGGATCGCGCGGGTGCCCGTGATCGACCTGGTGGCGCTCGACCCGGGCAATCCGCGCGGGCTCGCCTATCAGGTGACGCGGATGGGAGAGCATTTCAAGCGCCTGCCGGTGCTGAGCGACGACGGCATCGCCGAGCCGCAACAGGCGCTGGCGGTGGAACTGATGGCGATGACCGAGACGGCGCGCGCCGCTACGCTCGACGCGGCGGCGCTCGATGCGATCGAGGCGCGCATCTTCAGCCTCGCCGAAGCGATCGCCCGCCGCTATTTTCTGCAGGGCGCCGAGCCGCTGCGCGCGGGGGGACTGACGCTGGCATGATGCATTATGCGATCCGTCACGTGACGACGTTCGACTATGCCCAGCCGGCCAAGTTCGCGCGCTGCAACCTGCGGCTGAGCCCGATCGACTGGCCGGGGCAGACGGTCGAGGACTATGCGCTGACGGTTTCGCCTTCGGGGCGGACCGCGCCGGCCCGCGCGCAGGCGGGGCTGGCCAATGTGCTGCGCCTGGTGATCGACACGCCGGTCAAGACGCTGACGATCGAAAGCGCGGCGCGGATCACCGTCGACCGCGCGGTGCCGGTGCCGAGCCCGGAGGACCCGACGCTGGCCGAAGTCGCAGGCCTGGCGCGCGCCAGCCGCGACCTGTCGCCGATCGGTCCCGCAAGCTATCTCTATCCCTCGCCGCGGATCGCGCTCGATCCGCCGATCGCCGAGTGGTGCGCGCAGGATCTCGATCCGGACCGCAATGCGTTGGAAGCGGGAATCGCGCTGGCGCGGCGCATCCAGCGCGACTTCACCTTCGATCCGAGCGCGACGCTGGTCGACACCCCGCCGGCCGAAGCCTTCGCCCGGCGGGTCGGCGTCTGCCAGGATTTCGCGCAGATCATGATCTGCGGCCTGCGCTCGGCCGGATTGCCCGCTGCCTATGCCTCGGGATATCTGCGCACGCTGCCGCCGCCGGGGCAGGAGCGGCTGGTCGGCGCAGACGCGACGCACGCCTGGGTGCTGTTGTGGTGCGGGCCGGATCGCGGCTGGATCGGGCTGGATCCGACCAACGGCATCTGGATGGCGTCCGATCACGTCGTCATCGCCATCGGGCGCGACTATGCCGATATCGCACCGATCGACGGCATCGTGCTGGGATCGGGGGCGCAGGAGATGCAGGTTTCGGTGGATGTCGCGCCGATGGAAGGTGCCTGACCCGTTCATTTGGTCTGACACCGGCGAAGAGGGGCGAAAGGTACGGAAGCGTTTGCGAATGTCGCCGTACGGGACCATCTACGCAACAACACGATCAACGGGGATATGAGTGGCCGACCCTTACGCAACCCTGGGCGTCGCACGCGGCGCCAGCGAGGCAGAGATCAAGAAGGCGTATCGTACGCTCGCCAAGGAGCTGCATCCCGATCGCAACAAGGACAATCCCAAGGCGTCGGAGCGGTTTTCCAATGTGACGCAGGCCTATGATCTGCTGACCGACAAGGACAAGCGCGCCCGCTTCGACCGCGGCGAGATCGACGGCGACGGCAATCCGACGTCGCCATTCGGTGGCCAGGGCGGCTTTCGCCCGGGCGCGGGCCAGGCCGATTTTGGCGGCGAAGGGGGCGATTTCGGCGACATCTTCGAAGGGCTGTTCGGCCGCGGCGGCGGCGCGCGCGGCGGCGGCGGCTTCGCCAGCGGCTTCGGGCGCCGCGCGGCGCCCAAGGGCGCCAATGTCGCCTATCGGCTGGCGGTCGGGTTCGAGGATGCCGCCGCGCTGAAGCCGCAGCGCATCACGCTGGCCGACGGCAAGACCATCGACCTCAAGCTGCCGGTCGGCGTCGAGAGCGGCACGCAGATGCGGCTGACCGGCAAGGGCCAGCAGGGGCCGGGCGGCAATGGCGACGCGATCGTCACCATCGAGGTAACGCCGCACCGCTTTTTCACCCGCGACGGCGACGATGTCCGTATCGACCTGCCGATCAGCCTCGCCGAGGCGGTGCTGGGCGGGCAGGTGCGCGTGCCGACCACCGAGGGCGCGGTGATGCTGACGGTGCCCCGCGGATCGACCTCGGGCAAGGTGCTGCGGCTCAAGGGCAAGGGATTTCATCGCAAGACCGGCGGGCGGGGCGACCAGCTGGTGACGCTGATGATCGACATCCCCGCGAATGACGCCGACCTGATCGCATTCGTGGAAAATTGGCCCGGCCGCGATGCTGTCGATCCGCGCGCCAAGCTGGGCATCTGACCGCGCCAGTGTCGCCTGAATCGCCCGAAGAGCGCGCCCAGCGCCCGAACGCGTTTCGCCGCCGCCTCGACAGGATGGGGGTGACGCAGCGCATGATCGAGGTGACCAAGCGCGTCGCCGTCGGCACCTATACCGACGGCTTCACCCATGCCGGAAACCTCGCCTATCTGTCGCTGGTCACGCTGTTCCCGTTCTTCATCGTCGCGGCGGCGATCGCGCGATTGTTCGGCCGCACCGGCGACGGCATCCAGGCGGTCACTGCCTTCCTCAAGACGGTCCCGCCCGAGGTGGCAGGCGTGCTTGAAAAGCCTATCCTTGACGTCCTCGAGGCACGATCGGGGTCGCTACTGTGGCTTGGCGCGATCGTCGGGCTGTGGACGACGACCGGGTTCATCGAGACGGTGCGATCGATCCTGCGCCAGGCGTACGGGCTGACGTTCGACCGGCCGTTCTGGGAATATCGGCTGGGGTCGATCGGGCTGATCTTCGGGTCGGTGATCCTGGCGATGGCGGCGTTCAGCTTCCAGGTGATCCTCGTCGGGGTCGAACAGTTCATCCTGCGCGTGCTGCCATTCGCAACCGATGCGGCGTCGATCGTGTCGATCAGCAAGATCGCGCCTGCCATCGCCTTGTTCGGGGCGCTGTACATGCTGTTCTATTCGCTGACGCCGCGGCGCTATCGCATGAAGCAATGCCCGAAATGGCCGGGGCCGCTGTTCGTCGCCGGCTGGTGGCTCGGCACGACCGCGTTGTTGCCGGTCGTGCTCGGGATGCTCGGCAACTACGACCTGACCTATGGCAGCCTTGCGGGCGTGATGATCGCGCTGATCTTCTTCTTCATCATCGGCCTGGGGGTGGTAATTGGCGCCGAACTCAACGCGGCGCTGGCGGAACTGCCGCCGGGCGGGTTAGAGAGCGCGGACGAGAACAAGGAGACCGCGACGTCGTGAGCGGATTGATGGACGGGAAACGCGGGCTGATCATGGGGCTCGCCAATGATCGCTCGCTGGCATGGGGCATTGCCAAGCAGCTGTCGGAGGCCGGCGCCGAACTGGCGTTCAGCTATCAGGGGGAGGCGGTGGCCAAGCGCGTGCGGCCGCTGGCCGAGCAATTGGGCGTAGCGCGCCTGTTCGAATGCGACGTCGCCGACATGGCCTCGCTCGACCGGCTGTTCGACGAGTTGGGAAAGCAATGGCCGACGATCGACTTCGTCGTCCACGCGATAGGCTTTTCTGACAAGAACGAGCTACGCGGGGCCTATTACGATACCAGCCTCGACAATTTCCTGATGACGATGAACGTCAGCGTCTATTCGTTCACCGCCGTGGCGCAGCGCGCGCGCGCGATGATGACCCCATTCGACCCGGACACGGGCAAGGGCGGTGGCTCGCTGCTGACACTGACCTATTACGGGTCGGAAAAAGTCGTGCCGCACTATAATGTCATGGGCGTGGCGAAGTCGGCGCTCGATACCTCGGTCAAATATCTGGCGATGGATCTCGGGCCGGAGAATATCCGGGTGAATGCGATTTCCGCCGGGCCGATCAAGACGCTGGCAGCAAGCGGGATCGGCGATTTCCGATACATCCTCAAGTGGAACGAGCTCAACTCGCCGCTGCGGCGCAACGTCACGATCGAGGATGTCGGCGGCGCGGGGCTGTATCTGTGCAGCGACCTCGCCAGCGGAGTGACCGGAGAAATCCACCACGTCGACGCTGGGTACAATGTGATCGGGATGAAGGCGGAGGATGCGCCGGACATCGCGCTGGCGTAATGGCGAGCGGCGCGTCTCCAAGCGAAACGCTGCTCGCCAAGCTCGGCATCAAGCCGGGCATGGTCGCATGGGGGGTCGCGATCCCGGCCGAGTTGGCAGAGGCCCTCCCGCTGCCGTGCGACCGGCCAGCGTCGGTTGACGTCATAATCGCGTTCGTCGCCGAAAAGGCCGAAGTCGCGGCGATGCTTGCGGCGGTGCTGCCGGCTTATCGTCGCGGCGGACGGCTATGGTTCGCCTATCCCAAGAAAAGCGGCCGGGTACGCAGCGACCTTAGCCGCGACACGGGCTGGACGCCGTTGCTCGAAGCCGGACTGCTCCCGGTGACACAGATCGCGATCGACGGCGACTGGTCGGCGTTGCGGTTCCGGTATCGCGACGAGATCGCCAAGCTGACCCGCAAGCAGGATGCCCCGGGCGCATGAGCTTCAACACGTTCGGCCGCATCTTCCGCTTTACCACCTGGGGCGAATCGCATGGGCCTGCGATCGGCGCGGTGGTCGATGGCTGCCCTCCCGGCATCGCGCTGAGCGAAGCCGACATCCAGCCGTTCCTCGACAAGCGCCGTCCGGGCACCTCACGCTTCACGACGCAGCGACAGGAACCCGATCAGGTACGCATCCTGTCGGGCGTGTTCGAAGGGCGAACCACCGGGACGCCGATCAGCCTGATGATCGACAATGTCGACCAGCGTTCAAAGGATTATTCGGAGGTCGCGCAGGCCTATCGCCCCGGCCATGCCGACTATGCGTACGATGCCAAATACGGGTTTCGCGACTATCGCGGCGGCGGGCGATCCTCTGCGCGCGAGACGGCAATGCGGGTCGCGGCCGGGGCGATCGCGCGGCTGGTCATCCCGGGCGTCGCCATCCGCGCCTGGGTCGAGGCGATCGGCGGCGACGCCGTCGACCCTGCGCAGTTCGACGCGGGCGAAATCGATCGCAACCCGTTCTTCTGCCCTGACGCCGATGCGGCCAAGCGCTGGGAAGCGTTGATCGACGCCGCGCGCAAGGCGGGGTCGTCGCTGGGGGCGGTGGTTGCCTGCGAGGCGATCGGGGTCCCCGCAGGCTGGGGCGCGCCGCTCTATGCCAAGCTCGACAGCGAACTGGCGGCGGCGTGCATGTCGATCAACGCGGTCAAGGGCGTCGAGATCGGCGACGGTTTCGGCGCGGCGATGCTCAGCGGAGAGGCCAATGCCGATGCGATGCGGCCGGGTTCGCACGGCGCGCCCGAATTCCTCGCCAACCATGCCGGCGGGATCGCGGGCGGGATCGCCACCGGCCAACCGGTCCGCATCCGCACGGCGTTCAAGCCGACCAGTTCGATCCTGACGCCGGTGCCGACGATCGACCGCAGCGGCGCGGCAACCGAAATCCGTACCAAAGGGCGCCATGATCCGTGCGTCGGCATCCGGGGCGTTCCGGTGGTGGAAGCGATGGTAGCACTGGTGCTGGCGGACCAGATGCTGCTGCACCGGGCCCAATGTGGCTGAAAAATGGCACAGCTCCCGCTGAACCGAGCCTGACCGGGGACGGCTGGATTCGCAATTCCGGGCCGAACCGCCACCTTGTTGGTTAGCAACACGCTACCCAATCACAGGAGAATATCATGCGTACGCATGCACTTGTCGCCCTCGCCTTCCTCTGCGGTTCGACCGCCGCCGTGGCACAAACCACCACGCCGCAGCAGACGCCGCCGACCACGCAGGACTCGACCACCGACAGCACCACGGTCGATGATGCGATGACCCCGACCGATACCACGCCGATGCCGGCCCCGACGCCACCGCCGACGGATCCGGTCACCAATCCGGATGCTACCGCCGACGATGCGGACGATACCGATGCAACGGATCCGATGACGCCCGAGGCGACCATGCCAGATGCCACGACCGGCACGCCGCCGCAGCGCTGATCGACATCGATGCGACTATCAAGGGCCCGGGAAACCGGGCCCTTTTTTGGTTGTGCCGGTTTCAGTCGGCGAAGGGGTCGCGCACCAGGATGGTGTCGTCGCGTTCGGGACTGGTCGAGACCAGCGCGACCGGGCACTGGATCAATTCCTCGACACGGCGGATATATTTGATCGCCTGCGCCGGCAGATCGGCCCAGCTGCGCGCACCGGCGGTCGATTCGGACCAGCCAGGCATGGTTTCGTAGACCGGCTCGACCGCGTCCTGGTCGGCGGCGTGCGCCGGATAATGGTCGATCATGGCACCGCGCAGGCGATACCCCACGCACAATGCGACTTCGTCGAACCCGTCGAGCACGTCGAGCTTGGTCAGTGCAATGCCGGTAACGCCGGAGACCGCGACCGATTGCCGCACCAGCACCGCGTCGAACCAGCCGCAGCGGCGCTTGCGCCCCGTGACGGTCCCGAATTCGCGACCCCGTTCGCCAAGCCGCTGGCCGGTGGCCCCCTCTTCGCCATCTGGGTCGAGCTCGGTCGGAAATGGTCCCGACCCTACCCGCGTCGTATAGGCCTTGGCGATGCCGAGCACGAAGCCGACCGCGCTCGGCCCCAGCCCGGTCCCACCGGCGGCGGTCCCGGCGATGGTGTTCGACGACGTGACGAACGGATAGGTGCCGTGGTCGATGTCGAGCAGCACGCCCTGCGCGCCTTCGAACAGGATGCGCCGCCCGCGCGCGCGCGCGTCGTGAAGCACGCGCCACACCGGCTGCGCATAGGACAGCACGAAATCGGCGATCTCGCGCAGCTGATCGAGCAGTGCGGCGCGGTCGATCGGCGCTTCGCCGAACCCGGCGCGCAGCGCGTCGTGATGCGCGCACAGCCGGTCCAGCTGCGGATCGAGCGCATCGAGATGCGCCAGGTCGCACACCCGGATCGCGCGGCGGCCGACCTTGTCCTCATAGGCCGGGCCGATACCGCGCCGCGTCGTCCCGATCTTTCCAGCGCCGCTGGCATCTTCGCGCAGGGCGTCGAGATCGCGGTGGAATGGCAGGATCAGCGCGCAGATATCGGACAGCATCAGCGTTTCGGGGGTGACCGCCACCCCCTGCTCGCGCAGCCGCTCGATCTCGTCGCGGAGCGCCCAGGGGTCGAGCACGACGCCGTTGCCGATGACGCTGGGTGTCCCGCGCACGATGCCGGAGGGCAGCAGCGACAATTTATAGACCTTGTCGCCGACCACCAAGGTATGTCCGGCATTGTGCCCGCCCTGAAAGCGCACGACCACATCGGCGCGCTCGGCGAGCCAGTCGACGATCTTGCCCTTGCCCTCATCGCCCCATTGGGCGCCGATTACGGTGACATTGGCCAAGCTGCGGTCCTTTGCAAAGAGTGCCGCGTTCCCCTAAATCGTGGAAGCGGGCCGGTCCAGCGCGATCGGGCATCCCGGCGGCCCCACTCCCGCCCGGCCGGCTTTCTATTCGTCGAGGGCCGCGCGAACGCGGTGCGCGAGCCGGGCGAGATCGAACGGCTTGGCCAGCACGCTACCCTGCGACGACATGTCGTCGACGATGTCGCGGGTATAGCCGCTGGTATAAAGCACCCGCAGCCCCGGGATCGCCGCTCCTGCGCGATCGGCCAGCTCGCGCCCGGTCATTTCGGGCATGATGACGTCGGTGAACAGCAGGCTGATCCCTTGCCCCGCTTCAATCATCGCCAGCGCCTCGGCCCCATGCGCGGTATGGACGACGGTGTAGCCGAGTTCGCGCAGCGCCTCGACCGAGAAATTGCGAACGCGTTCCTCGTCCTCGACCACCATCACCACCTCGTCGCTCGCGCCGCGCGGCAGCGTCTCGCGCCGGACCGGATCGCTCTGGGGGGCGGCCGCGGCGCCGGACGATGCAGGCAGGTACAGCGTCACCGTGGTGCCGTGCCCCGCTTCGCTGTCTAGGCGGACATGCCCGCCAGACTGGCGCACGAAACCGAACACCTGGCTGAGTCCGAGCCCGGTGCCCTTGCCGACGCCCTTGGTCGTGAAGAACGGTTCGAACGCGCGCGCGGCGACGTCGGGCGCCATGCCCGCGCCGGTGTCGCTGACGGTGACAAGGATATAGTGCCCCGGTGCCAGCCCCATGCCGACGCGGTCGGCTTCCGACATGGCGGCCATTGCCGTGGCGATCGTCAGCACGCCGCCGCGCGGCATCGCATCGCGCGCGTTGACTGAAAGATTGAGGATGACGTTCTCGAGCTGGCTGGGATCGGCCATGGCAGGCGCCAGGTCGGCCGCCAGCTGCGTCTCGACCCGGACATCGTCGCCGATCGTGCGATTGACGAGGTCGATCATGCCCAGCACCATCGCGTTGACGTCGATCACCGACGGCGCCAGCGGCGTCTGGCGCGCGAAGGCCAGCAGCCGCTGCGTCAGCGCCGCCGCCCGGGTCGCGCCGTCGCGCGCAGCCAGCACGTAGCGATCGACATCGGTCGATCCCTGCCGCAGACGCCGTTCGAGCAGGTCGAGCGCGCCGATCACGACCGCGAGCATGTTGTTGAAGTCGTGCGCGATGCCGCCTGTCAATTGACCGACCGCTTCCATCTTCTGTGCCTGACGCAGCTGTTCTTCCGCCGCCATCAGTTGCTGCGTACGCTCGCTCACCGCAGCTTCGAGCTCAGCACGCGAGCGGGCAAGCACTTCGCGCGCCTCGACAATGTCCTGAATGTCGGTGCAGGTGCCGAACCAGCGCGTGATGCGGCCACCTTCGTCGCGCACCGCCTGCGCACGGCCGAGCACCCAGCGATAGTGCCCGCTGTGATGGCGCAGGCGATATTCGATGTGATAGCGCTCGCCGCTGGCAAGGCAGTGCTGCCACTGCGCCCAGGCGCGCTCCTGGTCTTCAGGGTGGAACATCCCGTTCCACCCGGCGCCATCGGTCGATCCGTGCGGCACGCCGGTGAATTCATACCAGCGGTCGTTATAATAATCGTGGAAGCCGTCGGGTCGGGTCGACCATACCATCGGGTCGATCGAATTGGCGATCGCGCGGAATTTCTCCTCGCTTTCCTGGAGTGCGGCGACCGCTTCGACACGCTCGATCGCGTCCCAGGTGATTTCGGCGACCGCTTCGAGGAACGCCACCTCCTCCTCGGTCCAAGCGCGCTGCTCGGCCTGATTGGCGTACAAACTGCCGACCCAGCGCCCGTGCCGCAGCAGCGGCACGCCGATCGCCGCGGCGGAATGTTTCGATATCCCGGTCTCGGCATGGTCTGCGTCGCCCCGCGTGTCGCCGAGCACCAGCGTGCGTCCGGCGCGATAGCGACGATGCGCCGCCTCCCCCAGCGTCGATGCGTGGAACGAACCGCGCATCGGCGGCAGCGCGCCGCTGGTCCAGCACGGCCCGAACTCGACCGTCTCATCGGGGGCGACCCGATAGAAGCCGAGCCGATCGACCTCGAGCCGCCGCCCCAATGCAGTGGCGGTGAAGCGCATGATCGCCTGCGGATTGTCGAGCCCGCGCTGGCGCTCGGCGAGCGAATAGAGAAAGGTCTGGCTTTCGTTGGCCTTGCGCAGTTCCTCGGCGACGGCGCGGGCCTGATCCTCTGCGCGGCGACGATTGGTGATGTCGAAGGTGACGCCCGGCAAGCGCAGCGCGGTGCCGTCTTCGGCGTAGCTGACCCGCCCCTCTGCCGCGACCCAGCGCACGCTGCCATCTTCCTGGACCAGGCGATATTCGCTGGCGAAGGGCAGGCCTTCGCCGATCGAACGGGTGATTTCGCCTTCGACCCGCACGGCATCGTCGGAATGGATGCGCCCGAAGAACATCTCCAGTGGCGCACCATGTTCCGCGAGATCGGGATCGACGCCGTACATCCGTGCGAAACGCGAATCGGCGGTCACCTGATCGGCGACGATATCCCAGTCCCAGGTGCCGACCCCGTGCGAAGCGCCGAGAGCCAGTTGCAGCCGCTCCTCGCTGAGCCGCCGGGCGCGTTCGGCGAGCACCCGCTGGGTCACGTCGTTGCCTTGGTTGAACGCACCGACGATCACGCCATACTCGTCGCGGATCGGCGACAGGCTGTAGTTCCAATAGGCTTCCCGCGGCACGCCGTCGCGAACGATGTCGAGTCGCTGGTCGTAGCTGGCGGTGGACACGCCGGTCGCCATCAGCTGGTCGAGCTGCGGGCCGACAATGTCCCAGATTTCGGCGAACACCTCTGCTCCGGGCTGGCCGAGTGCCCAAGGGTGCCGCTCAGCCGGAATCGGGGCCCAGGCGTCGTTGTAGACCAGCCGCAGATCCGGACCCCAATAGATTGCGGTGGGGTGGCCCGATCCCAGGCACAGATTAACCGCGAAGCGCAGCGCTTGCGGCCAGCTATCCAGCGGGCCCAGCGGATTTTTCGACCAGTCATGGTGGCGGATACGCTCCGCCATCTCGCCGCGATGATCGAGAAAACTCAGGCCGGAGTGCATGTTGCGAGCGATGCTTGGACCGACCGCGGCTGTCAACCACGCCGCGGCGCGAGCCTCGACAAGCGCGCCGCACCGACTATGCAGGGGAGGTACCAGAACACAGGAGAGCGCATGAAACTGGCCAGTCTCAAGCACGGCCGCGACGGCCGCCTCGTCGTCGTGTCGAGCGATCTTGCCTGGTATGCCGACGCACAGGCGATCGCGCCGACACTGCAGGCGGCGCTCGACGACTGGGACGAGATCGAATCGCTGCTGCGCAACCTCGCCACCGACCTCGATCACGAAGTCATCCCGCGCGAGCGGTTCCACGAGCGCGAGGCGGCGTCGCCGCTGCCGCGTGCCTATCAGTGGGTCGACGGGTCGGCCTATGTGAACCATGTCGCGCTGGTGCGACAGGCGCGCGGCGCCGAAATGCCCGACAGCTTCTGGCACGATCCGCTGATGTATCAGGGAGGCTCGGACGGGTTTCTCGCCCCGCGCGATGCGATCCCCCTGGCCGACGAAGACTGGGGCTGCGATCTCGAGGCGGAAGTCGTCGTCGTCACCGGCGACGTCGCGATGGGCGCGAGCCGCGAGGAAGCGCTCGCCGCCGTGCGGCTGGTCGGACTGACCAACGATGTCAGCCTGCGCAACCTCATCCCCGGCGAACTCGGCAAGGGCTTCGGCTTTCTCCAGTCAAAACCCGCGAGTGCCTTCTCGCCGGTATTCGTCACCCCCGATGCGCTGGGAGACTGGTGGCAGGACGGCAAGCTCCACCGCAAGCTGATGGTCGATCTCAACGGCGAAGCGTTCGGCCGCGCCGATGCCGGGGAGGACATGACCTTCGACTTCGGAACGCTGATCGCACATGCCGCCAGGACGCGCGCGCTCGGGGCGGGCACGATCGTGGGATCAGGCACCGTGTCGAATCGCGACGCCGATGGCGGGCCGGGCCGGACGATCGCCGCCGGCGGCGTCGGCTATAGCTGCCTTGCCGAGCTGCGCACCACCGAGACGATCCGCGACGGGGCGGCGGCGACCCCGTTCCTCCAGCATGGCGACACCGTCCGCATCTGGGCGGAGGACGACCGCCATCATCCGATCTTCGGGGTTATCGAACAGCAGGTCGTGCCGGTCTGAACCAGCCACTGGCGTGGCCGCTTGAAATTTTATAACAAGCGGCCAAAGCCCGTGTCCGCGCGTTGGTGCTGCCGACGATGCGGCCATTTTCTGGAGAGACCATGACCGGCGACCTGCCGCGCCCCAATCTGCCGCCGCTTTCGCTGCATGTGCCCGAACCCAAGTTCCGGCCTGGAGACGCGGCCGATTTCAGCGACATCGTGGTGCCACCTGCGGGCGAAGCGCGGCGTCCCGACACCGCCGCTGCCGCCGACAGCTTTCACGACCTGGCTTATACGCTGGTGCGGGTGCTCGACGACGACAATCAGGCGGTCGGCCCCTGGAACCCGCGGCTCAACCCCGACCAGCTGCGACGAATGTTGCGGATGATGGCGCTGACCCGCGCGTTCGACGAGCGCATGTTCCGCGCACAGCGTCAGGGCAAGACCAGCTTCTACATGAAATGTACGGGCGAGGAGGCGGTGTCGGTCGCCGCGGCGATGGCGCTCGCACGCGACGACATGTGTTTCCCGAGCTATCGCCAGCAGGGCATCCTCATCACCCGTGACTGGTCGATGACCGAGATGATGAACCAGATCTATTCGAACAAGGGCGACCGGCTGCAGGGCAAGCAGCTGCCGATCATGTATTCGGTCAAGGATCACGGCTTCTTCTCGATCTCCGGCAACCTCGCCACCCAATATCCGCAGGCGGTCGGCTGGGCGATGGCAAGTGCGGCCAAGGGCGACACCCGCATCGCCGCCACCTGGTGCGGCGAGGGATCGACTGCCGAGGGCGACTTCCATTCCGCCTGCACCTTCGCCAGCGTCTATCGCGCGCCGGTGATCTTCAACGTCGTCAACAACCAATGGGCGATTTCGAGCTTTTCGGGATTTGCCGGCGCCGAGGCGACCACGTTCGCGGCGCGGGCGGTCGGGTACGGAATTGCCGGGCTGCGCATCGACGGCAACGACGCACTGGCGGTCTATGCGGCGACTTCATGGGCGGCCGAGCGCGCGCGGACCAATCAGGGACCGACGCTGATCGAGCATTTCACCTATCGCGCCGAAGGGCATTCGACCTCGGACGACCCGTCGCAATATCGCTCCGCCGACGAGGCCAGCGAATGGCCGCTCGGCGATCCGATCGCGCGGCTGAAGGCGCATCTGATCGCGATCGGCGAATGGGACGACGCGCGCCACGCCGCGCAGGACGTCGAGCTGGCCGAGATGGTGCGCGCCGCTCAGAAGGAAGCCGAGAAGAACGGCATCCTCGGCCATGGCCTCCACCAGCCGCTCGACACGCTGTTCGACGGAGTGTTCGAGGAAATGCCGTGGCACCTGCGCGAGCAGCAGGCGCAGATGCTGGCCGAAGAGACGGCGAGCGGGCGGCCATGGGACCGCAAATGATGACTGGTTCCTGCCCATTCCTCCTGCTCGTCTCCCCCGCGAACGCGGGGGTCCAGCTTCTTGATCTGACGAGCACGCGACAAGGCAGCTGGATTCCCGCTTTCGCGGGAATGACGGGATATGTGTGGTGAGCAATGTGATCGAAGAACAGACCGTGGGTGATTCAGATACTCCCACGACCCGCATGAACATGATCCAGGCGATCAACTCCGCGATGGAGGTGATGATGGAACGCGACCCCGACGTCATCGTCATGGGCGAGGATGTCGGCTATTTCGGTGGCGTGTTCCGGGCGACCGCGGGCTTGCAGGCCAAGTTCGGCAAGCAGCGCGTGTTCGATACGCCGATCACCGAATGCGGCATCATCGGCGTCGCGGTCGGGATGGGGGCCTATGGCTTGCGCCCTGTGCCCGAGATCCAGTTCGCCGATTACATCTATCCCGCGCTCGACCAGCTCGTCAGCGAAGCGGCGCGGCTGCGCTATCGATCTGGCGGCGAATTCACGTCGCCAATCACGGTACGGTCGCCGTTCGGGGGCGGCATCTTCGGCGGCCAGACGCACAGCCAGTCGCCCGAGGGCATCTTTACGCACGTTTCCGGCCTCAAGACGGTGATCCCGTCGACGCCGTACGATGCCAAGGGGCTGCTGATCGCAGCGATCGAGGATAACGACCCGACGATCTTCTTCGAGCCCAAGCGCATCTACAACGGCCCGTTCGACGGCCATTGGGACCGCCCGTCGCAGAACTGGTCGAAGCATCCCGCTGGCGAAGTGCCGACCGGCTATTACAAGATCGAGCTAGGCAAGGCGGCGATCGCGCGTCCCGGCAACGACCTGACGATCCTCGCCTATGGCACGATGGTGCATGTCTGCCAGGCGGTGGTCGCCGATGCCGGCATCGATGCGGAGATCGTCGATCTGCGCACGCTGTTGCCGCTCGACATCGACACGATCGAGGCGTCGGTGAAGAAGACCGGCCGCTGCCTGATCGTCCACGAAGCGACCCGGACGGCGGGGTTCGGTGCGGAACTGTCGGCATTGGTCCAGGAGCGCTGCTTCTATCATCTGGAAGCACCGATTGAGCGGGTGACCGGGTTCGACACGCCCTATCCGCACAGCCTGGAATGGGCGTATTTCCCGGGGCCGGTCCGCATCGGCCAGGCGCTCAAGAAGATCATGAAGGACTGACGATGGCGCGCTTTTCTTTCCGCCTCCCCGATATCGGCGAAGGCATTGCCGAGGCCGAGATCGTCACCTGGCACGTCGCCGTCGGCGACCGGGTCGAAGAGGACCAGCAACTCGCCGACATGATGACCGACAAGGCGACGGTCGAGATGGAATCGCCGGTCGCGGGGACGGTGGTCGAGCTGGCTGGAGAGGTCGGTGACCAGATCCCGATCGGATCGACGCTGGTGGTGATCGAGACCGAAGGCGATGTCGCGGACACGCCTGCCGAAGCGATCGAGGAGCAGGTCGAGGCCGAGAATCCCGGGGTGGAGGAGGTCGCGGAGCCCAGCCCCGCTCCACCCCGTGCTCCGGCGCAGGCCGGAGCGTTGGCGACCGAAGCGAAAGACCTGCTACCGCTCCGGCCTGCGCCGGAGCACGCGGAAGCGCGCACCGTGCTCGCCTCCCCCGCCGTGCGCGCCCGCGCCAAGGAACTCGGTGTCGACCTGGCCGCGGTCAAATCCGACGGGCAGCATGTCCGCCACGCCGATCTCGACGCCTATCTTCGCTACGGATCGGGCGAGGGCTATCACGCGCCCCGCGCATCGCGCGCGCGTGACGATGAGGCGATCAAGGTCATCGGCATGCGCCGGCGCATTGCCGAGAACATGGCGGCATCGAAGCGGACGATCCCGCATTTCACCTATGTCGACGAGATCGACGTCACCGCGCTTGAGGCGATGCGCGGTGATCTCAATGCCAATCGCGGGCAGCGGCCCAAACTCACCATGCTGCCGCTGCTCATCGTCGCGATCTGCCGGACCTTGCCCGAGTTTCCGATGCTCAATGCGCGCTATGACGACGACGCGGGCGTGGTGACGCGCCACGGCCGCGTCCACATGGGCATGGCGACGCAGACCGACGCCGGCTTGATGGTACCGGTGATCCGCGACGCGCAGGACAAGAATGTGTGGCAGCTGGCAACCGAGATCGCGCGTCTCGCCGACGCCGCGCGCACGGGCAAGGCCAAGTCGGACGAGCTGTCGGGGTCGACGATCACCGTCACGTCGCTGGGCCCGCTGGGCGGAATCGCGACGACGCCGGTGATCAACCGGCCCGAAGTTGCGATCATCGGACCCAACAAGATTGTCGAGCGGCCGGTTTTTGTCAGAAATCCACAGGGGGGCGACGACATCCGCCGCGCCAAGCTGATGAACCTGTCGATTTCGTGCGACCACCGCGTCGTCGATGGCTGGGATGCGGCAAGCTATGTCCAGGCGGTGCGCAAGCTGCTCGAAACGCCGGTATTGCTGTTCGCGGATTGAACGCGGGCGATGGACCGCTTCGACCTGGGCCGCTTCGTCGACGCGCAGGCGGCAAGCTATTCCGAGGCGCTTGCGGAAATAACCGCGGGCACGAAGCGGAGCCACTGGATGTGGTTCATCTTTCCCCAGCTCGCCGGGCTGGGGCGCAGCGCGATGGCGCAGCATTATGCGATCGGTTCGCTGGCGGAGGCGCGCACCTATCTGGCGCACCCGGTGCTCGGGCCACGGTTGATCGCGTGTATCGAAGCGCTGGCAGCGATCGGCGACGCCGATGCGGAGAAGGTGTTCAGCCCGGTCGACGCGGTCAAGCTGCGGTCGTCGCTGACCCTGTTCGCCTTGGCCGGTGGTCCGCCGATCGTCGAACGCGAGCTTCAGCGATGGTGCGGCGGGCCCGATCCGGCGACCCTGGACCTGTTGCCCGACCGCGCTTCATAGCGGTGGGATCGCTTCCGGGTCGGTCAGGCCGATGACGCGGCGCGCGGCGCGCCGGGCCAGCGCAAGCGTGCACCGCTTGCGGGCGGCGGACGGCATCGGGTGCGAGCGCGCCTCGCGCACGATCGCCGCATCATAGCGGTCGGCGACGATCACGCCGCAGCGCTCGGGAAGGAACGCCTCGCGATCGAGCGGGGAAGCGTCGAAGCCTTCGGGAACTGCCCAGAAGAAGCGGTCGCAATGGTCGAGATAGTCGGTCCATTTGCCGTCGCCGAGCAGATCGGCGCGCGACACCTTTATCTCGACGATGACCAGCGCGCCGCGGGCGTCGAGCGCCATCAGATCGGCGCGGCGCCCGCCGTCGAGCGGCACTTCGGCAATCGCGACGATGTCGTGGCGCAGCAACATGCGCGTGACCCCGCGCGCGACATCGGCGGCGACAATGCCGCCGGGCATGGCAAGGGCCGGAGACGCAATCTGCATCCCGGCCCTTTAGAACAATAGGCGAACGAGGAAAAGCCCCGCCGCGCGATCAGCGATAGAAGATATGGTTGCCGAGCGATGCGACGCGCGCCTTGTTCCAGCGCGGCGAAACATGGCGCGCATGAAAGAACAGCGCGTTCGGCGCCGGGTTCTTCCAGGCATCGGCTTGTGCGATCTTGGCGACCGCTACCGCGGTCTTCCATGCCGCGCGCCCCTCGGGCACACTGGGCAGGCGCCCGCCGCGCACGAACGAGAACTGGCTGCGCTGGGTGAGCACGCCGCACACCGAAGACGGGAAACGGCCCGATCCAGCGCGGTTGAGGATGACGTTGGCGACCGCAAGCTGGCCCGACAGCGGCTCGCCCTTGGATTCGAAATAGACACCGATCGCGAGGCAGCGCGTCTCGTCGTCGAGCGTCCCGGCACCGACGGCATGCGCGTCAACCGCGTCGGACAGGCTGGCGAAGCTGGTGGCGAGTGCCGGATTGGCCACTGCGCCGATCGGCGGCTCTGCGGCGATGTCCGACGATTCGGGCGTAAGCGACGCGGGCAGGATCGGCGAGGGAGGGGTGGGAACCACAGCAGGGGCGGCGGCGTTGACCACATTCCTGACATCAGCCTCGACTTCCCGGGCGAGGCCCGGAGACGTAGCGCCGATCGAGGCTGCGGCGCATGATAGGACGGCCGCGACGGACGCGACCCGAAACTTGAACGGCATTCATTGACGATCGAATGCGGTGGATACGCGAGAGTGCCGCTCCTGCCATTGCAAGGCGACTCTACCGGGCATTCCCCCGACTGCGTCACCGACGAGATCGCACCCCGCACGGCCCAACGCGAAAAAATCTATCGCGGCCTGTGCCTTGTGCAGTGCAGCAGAGTCAATCGTTCAGGATCGTTTCAGCGACGAATCGTTCCGCGTCTGCGACATCCACCTCGATCACCCACAAATCGGGATCGACGCGGCGGCGGCGCTGCCAATATTCCGTCGCGGCCGCATCGTCGACGATCCGATCGGGGCCGCATTGTGCTAAAACGGCGGTGCCATCGCGAGACATTCCCCGCTCCAAAAAGCGCAGATTACCGCCCCTGTCGCCAGCCAGGACGAGGATCATCCCGCCCTCGCTGTCGCCACGCGCAAGCACCATCGCACTTCCGCCGGCATTGCCGACTCGTCGGATCAACGCACTTGTGACGAGATGCGTTGGAAGACGGTTCACCGGGGGTCCGCATAGCCGGGCAGATCGGCCAGCGCGATCCGCGAGCGCATGAAGGTGCCCGTCCCGCGCGCCGCTTCCTCCCCATCGCTGTCCAGCAAGCGCGCATCGGCAACGAACACGCGGCGCTGCCCGCTGATCCAGCGGCCCTCGGCTACCACCGGTCCTGCCTTTAGCGGGCGCGTGAACAGGAGGTTGAAGGCGGTGGTCAGCAGGAAGCGATCGGTGACAAGGCTGTTGGCGGCGTAGAAGGCGGCATCGTCGAGCATCTTGAAATAGCCGGTACCGTGCACCGCGCCCGCAGCGTGAAAATGCCGCTCGTCGAGCGTGAAACGAATGCGCGCGATCCCTGCCGAAGGGATTTCCAGTACGGAATCGAACAGCTGATTGATCGGCGCGGCGCCATAGAGCCGTTCGAGCGCGCGGTAATGCGTTTGCGCTCCGACCGGATCGGCTTGCGCCCCCGCGTCACGCGGCATCGCGCGCCTCACCTGCGGTGAGCAGCGCATAAATTGCATCGCGCAGCCCCGCGCCGCGCAGCTTGGCGGCAAAACCCCGGTCGCGCAGCCGCCTCGACACCAGCGCAAGCGCCTTGAGATGCTCGGCGCCAGCCGCCGCGGGCGAGATCAGCATGAAGACGAGATCGACCGGCAGGTCGTCGACCGCCTTGAAATCGAGCGGCTTGACCAGCCGCACGAACACGCCGGCGACATGGTCGATCCCCTCGACACGGGCATGCGGGATCGCGATGCCACCACCGAACCCGGTCGAGCCCAGCTTCTCGCGCTCGGCGAGCCGCGCCTGGATCGCTGCCGCATCGCCGCCGATCTGGGCGGCGGCGATGTCGGAAAGCGCTGCGAACAGGGCTTTTTTCGACGCTACGGACAGGTTCGCCCGTACCGCGTCGGGCTGGATCAGGTCGGCAAGGTCGGTCATCGATACAGGGTCGGCATCAGCCGGCCCGATTGGGCTCTACCCAGCCGATGGTCCCGTCATGGCGGCGATACACCATGTTGTGCGCGCCGGTCTTGCTGTTGAGGAACAGCAGCGCGTTGGTGTTGCGCAGATCGAGCATCATCACGGCGTCCGACACGCTGGATTCGGGGACGTCGACACGGGTTTCCGCGACGATCAGCGGTGCGTCGGCCGCTTCCTCCTCTTCGGCAGCGGAGCCGTTGAATACGGTGTAGCCGGCATTGTCGTACGCGCCGTCTTCGGCTGCAGCGGCGCGGGTATCGGCGTGGCGGTCCTTCAGGCGACGCATGTACCGGCGCAGCTGCTTCTCGATCTTGTCGGCAGCGCCATCGAACGCGCCATTGGCGTCCTGGCCGTCGTTCGACGCCTTCAGCACGACACCCTGCATGACATGCGCGACGACATCGCAGGTGAAGCCGTGATCGTGCGGCCCCTTGCCGAACGTGACCTGTGCGGAGATCGCACGGCTGAAATATTTGTCGGCGATACCCTGGAGGCGTTCGGTCACGAGCTGCTTGAGCGCATCGCCCGTATCGACCTGATGGCCTGAAACCCGGATATCCATAGTCGTCTCCTCAGTGAGGCGGTGCACCTAGGCAGCCGCCCGGAACCCGTCAACCGACGCCCGCTCAGCCCACCGGCAACGCGGTGTTCCACAAGGGCGCCTTGACGGTGGATAGAAACGCCGCATGCCGTGCAAGTTCCTCGGACGAGGCCGCGAAGGCGCGCGGCGGCCGCACCGTCACCGGACTGCCGACCGCGTCGTCCACAAGGTTTTCCACAGGCGTTTCCGCAACCAGCCCCAGTCCGATCTGACGCCCGCCGGTAAGCTCGACATAGACCTGCGCGAGCAGTTGCGCGTCGAGCAGCGCGCCGTGGAGTATGCGGCGGCTGCGATCGATGCCGAACCGAACGCACAGCGCATCGAGCGAATGCTTGGCACCCGGGTGCCGTGTCCGCGCCAGCGCCAGCGTATCGACCATCCGCGTCGTGCAGATTGGCACGCGGCCGCATTGGCCGAGCTCGCCATTGAGAAAGGCGAAGTCGAACCCGGCATTGTGGGCGACCAGCGGCGCGTCGCCGAGAAAAGCGAGGAGTTCCTCGACCTTTTCATGCCAGCGCGGCTTGTCGGCAAGGAACGCGTCGCCCAGGCCGTGGACCGCCTGCGCGCCGGGATCCATCGGCCGTTCGGGGTTGAAATAGGCGTGGAATACCCGGCCGGTCTCGCAGCGATTGACGATCTCGACGCAGCCGATCTCGACGATGCGGTCGCCGCCCGAGAAGCTGAGGCCGGTAGTTTCGGTGTCGAAGACAATTTCGCGCATTTGCGGGTTATCGACCGATCGGCGTGCGCAGGCAAGCAATCACCCGCGCGACCTCGGCACGGGTCGTCTCGAGCGGGACATCGGTGGGAATGACGAAATCGGCGCGTGCGCGTTTCTCGCTATCGGGCAATTGCTTGCCGACAATCGCCTCGAACTTTTCAGTCGTCATTCCCGGACGCGCCAGCACCCGGGCGCGCTGCACTGCAGGCGCAGCCGAAACCACCGCGACTCGATCGACCTGTGCGCTGCCGGATCGCTCGAACAGCAGCGGGATGTCGAGCACCACCAGCGGCGCGGCGGCATGCCGCGTCAGGAACGCTTCGCGCAGCGCGGCGACGGCGGGATGCACGATCGCCTCGAGCGCTTCGAGTGCCGCAGCATCGGAAAATACGCGCGCACCCAGCGCTGCGCGATCCACGCCCTGTCCACCGGTCATCCCCGGAAACGCCGCCTCGATCGCCGGCAGCAGCGCACCGTCCGGGCCCTGCAGCCGGTGCACTTCTGCATCGGCATCGAATACCGGCACGCCCTCCGCCGCGAACATCGCCGCAACGGTCGATTTGCCCATCCCGATCGACCCGGTCAGGCCCAGTTTCAGCGGTGCGAGCGAGGTCACGCCGTCAGCAGGGCTCGCAGCGCCGCCTCGCTGGCATCGTCGCGCGGCGGCTCGGCGTCGAACAGGATCTCGAATGCCAGCGCCGCCTGTCCGATCAGCATCTCCAGCCCGTCGACGGTGGCAAGGCCCCGCGCGCGCGCCGCCGCGAGCAGCGGCGTTTCGAGCGGCGCGTAGACGAGGTCGTAGACCACCGCATCGTCCGGAAGCGGCGCCAGATCGATCGCCAGCGGCGGCTGTCCGGTCATGCCGAGTGGACTGGCGTTGACCAGCAGCGCCGCAGGCGGCAGCGGCGCGGACATCGCGATCACATTCCCCTTCAGCCCGAATGCCGCCAGCAGCCCCGCGCCCTTGAGCGGATTGCGCGCTACTAAGTTGACCCGGCCGACGCCGACCTGGGCCAGCGCGAACAGCACAGCGCGCGCCGCTCCCCCCGATCCGATGACTGTGACGCTCGCTCCGGCCAGATCGAGCGCCGAAATCGGATCGTAGAAGCCGCCGGCATCGGTGTTGGTACCAATGATCGTGCCATCGTCAGCGCGGGCGGCGAGGTTGATGGCGCCGATCGTGCTGCGGACGTTGCCGCGATCCTCGACATGGTCGAGCGCGGCGAGCTTGTGCGGCAGCGTGATGTTGCATCCGCGCCAAGCGGGATCGGCCGCACGCGCCGCGAAATAGTCGGCCAGTTGCCCCGGCAGCACGTGCACGGCACGATACGACGCATCGAGACCGAGCGCTTCGATCCAGTGACCGTGGATCATCGGCGACTTGGAATGCGCGATCGGATCGCCGATGACCTCGGCATATGATTGCGTCATGACGGCATCGCCCCGCGCTGGCGCAGATAGCCGAGGATCGGCAGCAGCGGCATGCCAAGTACGGTGAAGTGACTGCCGTCGATGCGATCGAACAGTTGCACGCCTTCTCCCTCGATCCGGAAACAGCCCACGCAGCCGGCGATCGCCGGCCATTCGCACGCCAGATAGGTTTCGATGAACGCCGGCGACAATGGCCGCACATGGAGCAGCGCGCGATCGACGTGGCGCCACACCGCCCGGCCCCCCTCGGCGATCACCGCCGCGCTCAGGATCTGATGACGCCCGCCCGACAGCGCCGCGAGATGCGCAGCCGCGTCGGCGCGATCGATGGGCTTGTCGAGCAAGGTGCAGTCGGCGAGCGCGACGATCGAATCGCAGCCGAGCACGAGTTCGCCCGGATGGCTCGCCGAGAGCTTGAGCGCCTTGAGCTCGGCAAGCGCGTCGGCGGTGTCGCGCGGGGAAAGACCGTTTGCCGCAAGCCCGGCCTTGGCAGCATCCTCATCGACATGAGCGGGCAGCGCGCGATAGGCGACGCCCGCGGCATCGAGCATGGCGCGCCGCGACGCGCTTTGCGACGCGAGGATCAGTGTCGGTGCATCAGCCATCACGCTGCGCCAGCCTGCGTTCGTTGGCGAGCGTGATGATCGCCGCAGCGGTCTCCTCGATCGAACGACGCGTGACGTCGATCACCGGCCAGCCATTGTCGGCGAACATCCGCCGCGCATAGGCGACTTCGCGCGCGACCGCATCCTGATCGACATACGCGGTCTCCGGTGCCTGGTTGAGCAGCAGCAGGCGGTTGCGGCGGACCTGCACCAGCCGTTCGGTGCTGGTGGTCAGTCCGACGATCAGCGGATTCTTGAGCGTGAACAATGCCGGCGGCGGCGGACTTTCGACGACGATCGGGATATTGGCGGTCTTGTAGCCGCGATTGGCGAGATAGATCGAGGTCGGCGTCTTCGACGAGCGCGACACGCCGGCAAGCAGGATGTCGCATTCCTCCCAGTCCTCGGCAGCGATGCCGTCGTCGTGCGCGATGGTGAACTGGATCGCATCGACCCGCGCGAAATAGGCGGCGTCGAGCGCGTGCTGCCGCCCCGGCCGCGCCTTGGCCTCCTGGCCCAGCATCGCCGACAGCGCGTCGTTGACGGCGTCGAGCGGCGCCACAGCCGGCAGCCCGAGCGCACGGCAACGCGCCTCGAGCGTGCGGCGCGTCGCAGGGTTGACCAGGGTGAACAGCACCAGGCCGGGATTCTGCGCGATCTCCTGGAGGATGCGGTCGAGATGCGCCTCGCTGCGCACCATCGGCCAGAAATGCCGCAGCGTCTCGACACCGTCATATTGCGCGAGCGCGGCCTTGGCGATGTTCTCCAGCGTCTCGCCGGTGGAGTCGGAGAGGAGATGGAGATGGAGCTTCATCGTGCCCGGCTGGACAAGGCTGTGGACAACATGGGGACATGCGCTAGCGCAAGCCGCCGCACCCGCCAAGCGTCGGACCCCGCTGTCGATAACCCATCGGCTGTCCACAATCGCATCGACAGTGCATGCATGTGCGCACAGTCTGTGGATGCCGGGGATGCCCCGGTCGAATCGCGGCGCGGCAGTGCGAATGTAGCGTCAAGCTGTTGGCAGATTCGGGAGATTCGCTTAAGCCCCGGCTTCCACGCACCAACAGCTTTCAACATCCTCTTTAATTCTAATCTTTAGATAGTAGGGGCCGGGTCCTGACGCACGTACATGCCGAGAAACCGTTGCTCGCCGCGCTGCGGGGGCAGGTTCAGCCGACACCGCCGATCTGGTTCATGCGTCAGGCGGGTCGCTATCTTCCCGAATATCGTGAACTTCGCGCGCAGAAGGGCGGATTCCTCGCGCTGGCGATGGATCCCGAGGCGGCGGCGGAAATCACGCTGCAACCGATCCGCCGCTTCGGCTTCGACGGCGCGATCCTGTTTTCCGACATCCTGACGGTGCCGATGGCGCTCGGCCAGGAACTGTGGTTCGAGACCGGGGAGGGGCCGCGGCTGGCTCCGCCGCTGACCGGACGCAGTGCGATCGAGGCGCTGACGCCGCCGTCCGGGGGGGACGTCCTTGCCCCGATCTATGCGACGGTCCGCCGGGTCGCAGCGGCGCTCCCGCCCGAGACGACGTTTCTGGGGTTCGCAGGAAGCCCGTGGACGGTCGCCACCTACATGATCGCGGGGCAGGGGTCCAAGGACCAGCATGCCGCCCGAACGCTCGCCTATGGCGATCCACCGGCAATGCAGACACTGGTCGACCGCATCGTCGCGGTCACGATCGACTATCTCGCTCGGCAGCACGAGGCAGGGGTCGCTGCAGTGCAGTTGTTCGACAGCTGGGCAGGCAGCCTGTCGCCGCAGCAGTTCGAACGCTGGGTGATAGCGCCCAATGCCGCGATCGTCGCCGGGCTGCGCGCGCGCTGCCCTGATGTGGTCATCATCGGCTTCCCCAAGGGAGCAGGCGGAAAGCTGCCCGCCTATGCCCGGGAAACCGGGGTCGATGCGCTCGGTATCGACGAAACGGTCGATCCCGCCTGGGCGCATGCCGTATTGCCCGACGCGATGCCGGTGCAGGGCAATCTCGATCCCATCGCACTGCTGACCGGCGGCGGCCAGCTCGACGCGGCAGTCGATCGGATCGTCGCGGCGTTCGGCGGGCGTCCCCATGTCTTCAACCTGGGCCATGGCATCCTGCCGGCGACGCCGATCGCGCATGTCGAACAGGTACTGGCGCGGGTGCGCGGTGGAGCGGTGCGATGATCGGATTTCTCGGCGGCGCCTATCTTTGGGTGAAAGCGGCCCACGTCATCTTCGTGATCTTCTGGATGGCGGGGCTGTTCATTCTGCCGCGCTATCTGGTCCACCACCAGGAAGGGCTCGGCGACCCGGCCGAGGCGGCGCGCTGGGTGGAACGCGAGGGCAAGCTGCGGCGCATCATCCTGACCCCGGCGCTGATCGCGGTATGGGGCATCGGACTGGTGCTCGCCGCGAATCTGGGGCTGTTCGGCGGCGGCGAGGGACTCGGGTGGCTCCATGCCAAGCTGCTGCTCGTGCTGCTTCTGTCAGGGTATCATGGCTGGTCGGTCGGCTATTCGAAGCGGCTGGCGCGCGGCGAGGCGACGGTGGCCAACCGGACGTTGCGGATGCTCAACGAGATTCCTGCGCTGGGCGTGACGCTGATCGTCATACTGGCAGTCGTGCGTCCGTTCTGAGCGCGCGCGTTCGCGGGGCGCTCCACGTCTATCCGGGATGACGCGGATGCGCTTGACTTGATCCGAGCGCGAAACTACCTCGCGACGCTGTACCGGCCGCGTTCCCGCGCGCGCCGTGGCATCCTCCTCAAGACGCTGCCGTCCGCGTATCCCGTCGCCGACACCAAGCGCTTTCCCCCTGCTCGCCTGACCGGAAATTCCCATGCATCTCAAAGACCTGAAGAACAAGAAGCCTGCCGAACTGGTCGAGATGGCCGAAGGGCTCGGTATCGAGGGTGCCTCGACACTGCGCAAGCAGGACCTGATGTTCGCTATCCTCAAGGTCCAGGCCGAACAGGGCGAGCAGATCATGGGGCTGGGCACGATCGAAGTGCTGCCGGACGGCTTCGGATTCCTGCGCTCGCCCGAGGCGAACTACCTCGCCGGGCCGGACGATATTTACATCTCGCCGAACCAGGTGCGCAAATTCGGCCTGCGCACCGGTGATACGGTCGAAGGCGAGATCCGCGGGCCCAAGGATGGCGAGCGGTATTTCGCGCTCACCAAGCTGGTCTCGGTCAATTTCGACGATCCCGATGCCGTGCGCCACCGGGTCAATTTCGACAATCTGACGCCGCTATATCCCGAGCAGAAGCTGACGCTCGATCCCGAGGATCCGACGCAGAAGGACAAGTCGGCGCGCGTGATCGACATCGTCAGTCCGCAAGGCAAGGGGCAGCGCACGCTGATCGTCGCGCCGCCGCGCGTCGGCAAGACGGTGATGCTGCAGAACATCGCCAAGGCGATTACCGATAATCATCCCGAAGTCTTCCTGCTCGTGCTGCTGATCGACGAGCGTCCCGAGGAAGTCACCGACATGCAGCGTAGCGTGAAGGGCGAGGTCGTTTCATCCACCTTCGACGAGCCCGCCACGCGTCACGTCCAGGTTGCCGAGATGGTGATCGAAAAGGCCAAGCGGCTGGTCGAGCACAAGAAGGACGTGGTGATCCTGCTCGATTCGATCACCCGCCTCGGCCGCGCCTACAACACCGTGGTGCCGAGTTCGGGCAAGGTGCTGACCGGCGGCGTCGATGCCAACGCGCTGCAGCGGCCCAAGCGCTTCTTCGGCGCGGCGCGCAACATCGAGGAGGGCGGATCGCTGTCGATCATCGCCACCGCGCTGATCGATACTGGCAGCCGCATGGACGAGGTGATCTTCGAAGAGTTCAAGGGCACCGGCAATTCGGAAATCGTGCTCGATCGCAAGGTCGCCGACAAGCGCATCTTCCCGGCACTCGACGTCGGCAAATCGGGCACCCGCAAGGAAGAACTGCTGGTCGACAAGGCCAAGCTGTCGAAGATGTGGGTGCTGCGCCGTATCCTGATGCAGATGGGCACGATCGACGCGATGGAGTTCCTGCTCGACAAGATGAAGGATTCGAAGACCAACGAAGACTTCTTCGATTCGATGAACCAGTGATCACGCGCGGGCGTTGGGGGCAACGATGCTGGAACTGATCTATTCGGCCGCGGTTGCGGCGGCACCCGGGCTCGGCTCACCCGCCGACATCTGGGCCAATATCCTCAAGGATTTCTCGAACATCACCGAACCCGCCGCGCTGGCCGCGTTCGGATCGGTGTTGATGATCGATCTGGTGCTGGCTGGCGACAATGCGATCGTCGTCGGCGCGCTTGCGGCAGGGCTTCCTGCCGATCAACGCAAGAAGGTCATCCTGATCGGGATCGGCGCCGCGCTGGTGCTGCGGATCGCATTTGCATTGATCGTCAGTTGGCTGATGGGCGTGGTCGGGCTGATCTTTGCGGGCGGTCTGCTGCTGTTGTGGGTAAGCTGGAAATTCTGGCGCGAGATCCGCGATCATGGTGGGCAGAGCGCGGGCTCCGACGAAGTGCTCGGCGACGAACGCTCGGGCCTGAAATCGTCGAAGAGCTTCGCCAGCGCGGCATGGGCGGTGGCGGTCGCCGACGTGTCGATGAGCCTCGACAACGTCCTCGCCGTTGCGGGCGCCGCGCGCGAGCATCCCGGTATCCTCGTCGTGGGACTGCTGCTTTCGGTGGCATTGATGGGGCTGGCCGCCAATTTCATCGCCCAGCTGATCGAGCGGCACCGCTGGATCGCCTATATCGGCCTGGCGGTTATCGTGTTCGTTGCCGGCCGGATGATCTACGAAGGCTGGATTGGGACCGAGGATACGCTGGGGATCGTCAGCTTCTTCCGCTGATTTTATTTAAGTGAGTCGCGGGGAGCGGGTCGAGAACCCGCTCCCCGTTTGCGTGTCAGGCGAGGTGCTGGGCGAAGAACGCCGCGGTGCGCTGATCGGCGAGTTCAGCGGCCTGTGGCGAGCGACGCTTGCCCGACTCGGTGGCGAAGCCGTGATCTTCGCCCGGATAGTCGTGGAGCGTGACCTTGGGGTGGTCGTCGAGCCCGGCATGCATCGCCTGCTGCGTAGCTGCATCGACGAAGCCGTCGTCACCGGCAATGTGCAGCATCAACGGACGTGCGATCGCGTGCTTCTCGCCTAGCAGACCGTCGATCCCCACCGCATAATAGCCGACGGTGGCGTCCACGTCAGTGCGCGACGCGGTCATGTAGGCAAGCCGCCCGCCGAGACAGTAGCCGACCGCCCCGACCTTGCCCCCGCCGACCGCATCGCGCGCGACGCGGATCGTGGCTTCGATATCCTCAATGCCCTTGTTCTGATCGAACTTGCCCATGAGATCGAGCGCCTGCTGCATTTCCGATTCTATGTCGGGATCAAGCTCGATGCCGGGCTCGATCCGCCAGAACAGATCGGGCGCGATGGTAAGATAGCCTTGCTCGGCGAGATGGTCGCACTTCTGGCGGATGCCGGCATTCACGCCGAAAATTTCCTGGATCACGACGATGGCGGCGCTCGGCGTGTCTTTCGGCCGCGCCACATAGGCCGAAAACCGCCCGGTCTGGTCGAGCGTGTCGATCGAAAGCATCTCACCCATATTTCTCTCCAAAAGCATTGGCCGCGGACCGGTCCGAGGGACTTGGTGTCTTTAGCCATCGTGCATAGAGAGGAATGGCGTAGCAGCGCAGGCCGCGCACTCAAGCGGAGAGAAGCGATGAAGATCAACGTCGAGGTCGATTGCACCCCCGAAGAGGCGCGGCGGGCGATGGGGCTTCCCGATTTCACGCCGATCCACGACCGTTACGTCGCGATGATGCTCGATGCGATGCAGAATGGCGTCAGCCCCGAGATGGTGGAGGGACTTTTGCGCAGCTGGGCGCCGATGGGCGAGGCCGGGATGGGGTTCTGGCGCAAGATGTTCGATCCGTCGGGCGGCACCGCCGACCGCTGATGCGCCGCGATACCATCGTCGCACTGTCGAGCGGCGCGCTTCCGTCGGCGATTGCCGTGATGCGGATCAGCGGCCCCATGGCAACCGCCGCTGCGGGTCGTCTCGCCGGGTCGCTGCCACCGCCGCGTAGCGCGCGTGTGCGGGTGTTGCGCGATCCAGAAGATGGCGCGCGGCTGGATCGAGCGCTGGTGCTGTGGTTCGATCCGCCGCATACCGCCACCGGCGAAGCGCTAGTCGAGTTGCACCTGCACGGCAGCCGCGCCGTCGTCGCGGCTGTCGAGCGCACTTTGCTCGGGCAGGACGGCGTTCGCCGCGCCGAGCCCGGCGAATTCACGCGCCGCGCCCTGCTCAACGGACGGATCGATCTTACACAGGCGGAAGGCCTAGGCGACTTGCTGGCCGCGGAAACAGAAGGCCAGCGCCGTGCCGCGCTGAGCGTCGCCGAAGGCGGAGTGCGCCGTGCCGTCGAGGGCTGGAGCACCGCATTGCTCGAATTGGCGGCGCGGGTCGAGGCAGCAATCGACTTTAGCGACGAAGAGGATGTCGAGGCGGGCGAGGCGGACACCTTCGGCGATGATATTCGCGCGCGAGGGCATTCCATCGCCACGGAAATAGCCGCGGCACTTGCGGGACCCAGCGCGCAGCGGTTGCGTGATGGTATCCGTGTCGTGCTGGCAGGGCCACCCAACAGCGGCAAATCGACGTTGTTCAATCGGCTCGTCGATCGCGAGGCGGCAATCGTGTCGCCCATTGCGGGAACGACCCGGGACCGGATCGAGGCGTCGGTAGCGATCGGAGGGATCGCCTATGTGCTGACCGATACGGCGGGACTGAATGAGGATCATGCCGATCCGATCGAAACAATCGGGATACGGCGCGCCATCGCTGCGATGCAGGATGCCGATATCGTCCTGTGGCTCGGCGACGACGCCCCGCCGTCGATCGAAGATGCGGAAGTGCTCCGCGTGCACGCGCGATGCGATCTCCCCGGTCGCAGAGATTCCCCGCACGTCGCGCTGTCGATTTCCGCGCATAGTGGCGAAGGGCTCGACGAATTGGTCGCTTCGTTGACTGTCACCGCTCAGCGGCGCCTGCCACGACCGGATGCCCTGGCATTGCACGATCGACATCGACGATTGCTAACGGACGCGACGGCAACGCTTGCGTCGATGGCGGACCAGGAAGACTTGATCGTCATAGCCGAGATGCTTCGGGGAGCCCTTGCGGCGCTGCATCGGATCACCGGGACTACCGACACAGAGGCGATGCTCGACACGTTATTCTCTGGCTTCTGCATCGGCAAGTGATGTTCCACGTGGAACAGCTTTGACGCGAAAATGCGAAGTGCGTATCTGCGCGCTATGAACGTGGATGTGATCGTGATTGGCGGAGGCCATGCCGGCGTGGAGGCGGCGGCCGTGGCGGCGCGGCGTGGCGCGCGCGTCGCCTTGGTGACATTCGACGCTGAAACGATCGGTGCAATGTCGTGCAATCCAGCGATCGGGGGGATCGGAAAAGGGCACCTCGTTCGCGAAGTCGATGCTTTTGGCGGTATTATAGCACGCGCCGCCGACGCGGCCGCGATCCATTACCGCATGCTCAATCGCAGCAAGGGCAGCGCGGTACATGGCCCACGCGTGCAGGCGGATCGTGCGCGGTTCGCCATTGCCGTTCGAAAGGCACTGGGTGCGCTGGAGGGTGTAAAGGTCATCGAAGGCGAAGCCGTCGCACTGCAGTTGCGAGGCGGAGAGGTGGCGGGCGTTGAACTCGCCGATAGGAGCTGTATCGCCGCGAAGACAGTGGTGATCGCCAGCGGGACATTCCTCGGCGGACGAATGTTCTGCGGCGAACATCGCAGCGAGGGCGGGCGAGCGGGCGAACGAGCAGCGACGCGCCTGGGTCGGCAACTCCGTGATTTCGGTCTCCCCATCGGTCGGCTCAAGACCGGAACCCCGCCTCGGCTCGACGGACGCACCATCGACTGGGGGCGGCTGAGCGAACAGCCGAGCGACGCTCAGCAATGGACCATGGCGCATGTCGTTTCCGCGCCGCGGCTTCCGCAGATTGCCTGCGCGATCACGCGCACGACCCAGCGAACGCATGACATCATCCGGTTGGGTCTGGATCGGTCGCCCCTGTTCGGCGGCGACATCGCCGGGCAGGGACCGCGCTATTGTCCCTCGATCGAGGACAAGATCGTCCGGTTCGGCGACCGGGATGGCCATCAGTTGTTTCTCGAGCCCGAAGGGCTCGATACCCCGCTCGTCTATCCGAACGGATTGTCGACATCGCTTCCGCTCGACATTCAGGCCGCCGCGATCTCATCGATCGCAGGGCTGGAAAGGGCGACGATCGTCGCCCCGGGATATGCAGTGGAATATGACTTTCTTGACCCCCGCTCGCTCGATGCGACGTTGATGAGCCGGGCCTATCCGGGACTGTTCTGTGCGGGCCAGATCAACGGTACCACAGGGTATGAGGAAGCGGCCGGGCAGGGGCTCATCGCGGGAATCAATGCGGCGGCGCATGCGCTCGGGCTGGAGAGCTATCGCCCAAGCAGACGATCCTCCTATCTTGGCGTCATGATCGATGATCTGGTGTTGCAGGGCGTCAGCGAACCCTATCGCATGCTTACTTCTCGCGCCGAATATCGCCTGCGGCTCCGCGCTGACAATGCGCCCACGCGGCTCGGTCCCGATGCAGTGCGGCTAGGCTGCCTCGCTCCAGCGGATGCGAAGCGACATTCGGAGCGACAGCGGGAATTTGACCGCATCCGCGCAGCATTCGCGATGGAGACGACGGCGGTCGAACTCGCCGGCCGCGGCGTGCAGGTGGCGTTGGACGGCGCGCGACGCAGTGCGGCCGACTGGCTGCGGTTTCCAAATGTGAGCGCACAGGATGTCCTCTCCGCCGAGATGCTGGAGGCTAGCGATCCGGCGCTGGTCGATGAGGCTGTGACCGACGCCAGATACGCGCCCTATCTCGCTCGCCAGGACTTGGAGGTAGCGGCGCTCGAACGCGACCAAGCGGCGACGCTCGATCCGGCGCTCGATTATCGCGGAATCCCCGGTCTTTCGAAAGAAATGGTCGAGCGTCTCACAGCGGTGCAGCCGACAACAATGGCCGATGCCAGCCGCATCCGCGGAATCACTCCGGCAGCACTGACGACCATCCTTCTTCATTCAAAGCGCGCGGCGGCGTGACGGAGGACGAGGCGCGGGCGTGGGTTCGCGAACATTACGGTGTTTCACGTGAAACACGGCTCGCCAATTTCGCCGAGCTAGTCGTACAGGAAAATGAGCGACAAAATCTGGTGTCACCGGCCAGCGTTCGCGAAATGTGGAGCCGCCATCTCGTCGATTCTGCGCAACTCGAGCGACTGGGGCATCGAGATGATCCAGGCCTTTGGATCGACATCGGCAGCGGCGCAGGTTTCCCGGGATTGGTGGTCGCCTTACTCACGGATCGGCCTGTGTTGCTCGCCGAGCCCCGTCGCAGACGTGCCGAATTTCTTGCGACCGCCGCCGGGATCATGGGTTGCCAGAATGTGGAGGTCTTGCAGTCCAAGATCGAAGCCGTGCCCGCGCGAACCGCTGTGACAATCTCGGCGCGCGCCGTCGCAGCGATCCCCTCACTTTTCAAGGCGGCGATACATCTCGCGAACGACGACACCGTGTGGGTCTTCCCCAAAGGCCGAAATGCCGAGATCGAGGTGGCAGAAGCCCGCGGTGCGTGGCATGGTACGTTCCACGTGGAACAGAGTATCACCCAACCCAACTCGGCAATAGTCATAGCGACCGGAGTACGGTCGCGGTGATCGTGATCGCCGTTGCCAATCAGAAGGGTGGCGTCGGCAAGACGACGACCGCGATCAATGTCGGCACTGCGCTCGCCGCGACAGGGCTTCGCGTATTGCTTCTCGATCTCGATCCGCAAGGCAACGCGTCTACCGGGCTGGGAATTGGACATTCGCAGCGTGAATTCTCGACCTATGACCTGCTGATCGGCGACACGTCGCTGGAGGAGGCGGCAGTGGCGACCCGTATACCGCGCCTCGACATCGTTCCTGCCACGGTCGATCTGTCGGGCGCGGAAATCGAGCTGATCGAATTCGATGCGCGCACGCACCGCCTCGATCGTTCGGTACGTTCGGGCGGCGATCGCTGGGATGTGGTGCTGATCGATTGTCCGCCGTCGCTTGGCTTGCTTACGATCAATGCGATGGTGGCGTCGCATGCATTATTGGTACCGCTGCAATGCGAGTTCTTTGCGCTTGAGGGCCTCAGCCAGCTGCTGACCACGGTCGAGCGGATCCGCGGACGGTTCAACCCGGGGCTGTCTATCCTCGGGGTCGTGCTGACGATGTACGATCGCCGCAACCGGCTGACTGACCAGGTGTCCGACGATGTCCGCGCGGTGCTCGGCCGGGTGGTGTTCGATACCGTCATCCCGCGCAATGTCCGTCTGTCCGAAGCACCGAGCCATGGAGTGCCCGCCCTGATCTATGACCATCGTTGCGCGGGATCGCAGGCCTATATCGCGCTCGCCCGCGAAGTGATCGGACGGATGCCGAGCGCGGCGGAAGCGGCATGAGCGACGACGCCGCTGCCGCCTCGAATCGCAAGCAGCGTCCCGGGCTCGGTCGCGGGTTGAGCGCGCTGCTGGGCGACAGCGTGCGCGACACGCCCAATGATCGGTCCGCCGATGCCGCGACGATACCGGGACTGCGCATGTTGCCCGTTAGCGCGATGGCGCCGCATCCCGGCCAGCCGCGCCGCCATTTCGACGAAGCAGCGCTCGACGAGCTGGCCGCGTCGATCGCGCAACGCGGCATCATCCAGCCGATCGTCGTCCGACCGCATGGCAAGGAGTATCAGATCGTCGCCGGCGAGCGTCGCTGGCGCGCATCGCAGCGGGCGCGGCTCCATGAAGTCCCGGTGATCGTCCGCAACCTCGACGACGCCGAAACGCTTGAAATCGCCCTGGTCGAAAATATCCAGCGTCAGGACCTCAATGCGATCGAGGAAGCCGACACCTATCGCAAGTTGATCGATGCGTTCGGGCATACGCAGGAAGCGCTTGGGCGAATTGTCGGAAAGTCGCGCAGTCATGTCGCCAACCTGCTGAGATTGCTCGACCTGCCCGTGATGGTCCAGAAGATGGTGGTCGATGGTGCGATCCACATGGGGCATGCGCGCGCGATCCTGACCGCGGCGGACCCGGACGCGCTGGCCGATCAGGTCGTCGCCAAGGGCCTGTCGGTGCGCGACACCGAGCGGCTTGCCCGCGGCAAGGCGAGCGGCACTGGCGTCCAGCCCCGCGTCCATCTGTTCGGCGAGGGTTCGTCTTCACCCGGCAAGGATGCCGATATCGCCGCGCTGGAGAGACAACTGGGCGACGTGCTCGGGTTGGCAGTTCACATCGCACACGGGGAAAAGGGCGGGTCGCTGGCGATATCTTATTCGACGCTCGACCAGCTCGACATGCTTTGTCAGCGGTTGAGCGGCGAGACAATCTGAGCGGACAGTCCGCCGGCCCTATAGCGTCATGCCCTGCAGCAACGCTGGCAGCGTTCCGGTTTCGCCGCGCGCTTCGGCCATGAGCCGGTGCTTGAGCGGCGGGATCGCATTGACCGCAGATATGCCGGCGCGGCGCACCGCCGACGCGGTCTTGCCCCGAACTCCGAAGATGCGGTTGAGGATGTCGGTCGATATCGCGACCATCATCGTGTCGAGCCCGCGCCACGCCTGGTACCGCGCCAGCACCTGCGCGTCGCCGAGGTCGAGTCCGAGTCGCTTGCTCTCGACCAGCACTTGCGTCAGCGCAGCGACGTCGCGGAAGCCGAGGTTGAGGCCCTGACCGGCTATCGGATGAATGCCGTGTGCCGCATCGCCGACCAGCGCCAGCCGCTCTGCGGTGATCCGCGCGGCGTGATGGAAACCCAGCGGATAGCTGGTCCGCTTCGACAGCGGCCCAAGCTTGCCGAGGAAACCGCCCATGCGCTTTTCCGCCTCCGCCAGCCAGGCACGATCCGACAGCTTTAACATCCCGGCGGCGTCGGCGGCGCGCACTGTCCACACCAGTGCCGAGCGATGCCCATCGGCGTCGTCGTTGAGCGGGAGAATCGCGAAAGGTCCGGCCGGATAGAAGATTTCATATGCGCACTGGTCGTGCGGATGTTCGTGTCCGAACGTCGCGATCATCGCGGCATGGTCATATTTCCACTGCGCCACGCTGATCCCGGCGACCGCGCGTGTCGGCGAGTTGCGTCCCTCTGCCGCGATCAGCAGGTCGGCATGGACAGTGCTACCGTCGTCCAGCGTCGCAACCACGCCTGCAGGGCCGCGATCGACCGCGGTCGTGCGCGTTTGCATCCGCATGGTGACGCCGGACGCTGCCTGCGCACTCTCGAACAAGGCGCGGCGCAGCACGCGGTTTTCATACATGATGCCGAGCGCACCGTCGTCGGCGTCGGGGATGAAATCGAGCGCACCCGGCTCCAGCCCGTCGCTGACCCGGATCGAGGCGATCGGGCAGCCGCTGTCGCCCAGCCGCGCGCCGACGCCGATCGCATCGAGCATATGGTGGCTGGCGCTGGCGACCGCGGTCGCGCGCCCGTCGTAATCGGCGGCGAGGATGGTATCGGGATCGGCCGGGTCTACGATTGTCGCAGTCAGCCCATGCGCTGCAAGCGCGACGCCGAGCGTGCTTCCGACCAGTCCGCCGCCCAGGATGAGGACATCGCTTTTCGCCATGGGTTTCCTGTAGCGCTGCCACGCGCGGCTGCCAATGCCGCCGGCAAGCGTCCGGCTGCTTGACGTCGAGTCCCGGCGGCGCGATGCTCCGCCGCGATATTCAGGCTAAATTCGGAGTTCAACGGACATGGCAAGCCGGGCGCAGCCAAGGCTTTGGCGCGACACGATGAAAGCGGGCGCGCTCCGCTCGGGCGCGCTGTTTGGCGCGTTCGGCCTGTTCGCGCTCGCGGTGCTGATGGCACTCGCGCTTGCCAGCTATGATCCTGGCGACCCGTCGTTCAACACTGCTGCGGGCGGGCCGGTGCAAAACTGGATCGGGCTTCCCGGATCCTACGGCGCCGACCTGCTGCTGGCGATGTTCGGGCTGCCCGGTGCGTTGCTGTTACCGCTGTGTCTGGTCGTCGCGTCACGGCTGTGGCGCGACCGACCGGTCGGCGGATGGAAGGCGATGCTGCGCAATTGCGTGACAGGCGTCGTGCTGATGGGAGCCGCACTGGCGTTCGTGTCGAGCGCGTCGGTTTTGACGCTGTCGGCGGGATGGGGCGGGGTGGCAGGCCTGGCCATTGCATCGATGCTGCGCTGGGCTGTGGCATTCATCGGTGATGCCACCGCGATCCTGTGGACCGAGCGCGGACTGGGCGTCGTGCTGGGTATCGCCGGGGTGGTGCTGTGGGGCAAGGGGCTGACGATCGAACTGGGCGAGCGCCGCTGGACGCTTCCCAAGGTAACGCTGCCGGGCAGCGGCAGCGATCGCGACGCGCCGTTCGCCGCCGACCCGCCGCGCGCGATGGAAGCCGAGCCAGCCAGGCCGACGCCGCGCAAGGTCGCGACCCCCGATCCGCGGCCGGGGCCGGTGATATCCGATCGCGCGTCGGCACCGGCGCCGGCAAAGGCCAAACCCAGCCAGGAGTCGCTCGACCTGCGCGACAATTACCGCCTCCCTCCGCTCGATTTGCTGACGCCGGGAGTGCCCAGTACCAAGAGCATGGCCGACAAGGCGGCGCTCGAGCGCAATGCCCGGCTGCTCGAAAGTGTGCTCGACGATTTCCACGTCCGCGGTTCCATCGTCGAGGTGCGGCCGGGGCCAGTGGTGACGATGTACGAGCTCGAACCGGCATCGGGGATCAAGGCGAGCCGCGTGATCCAGCTTGCCGACGACATCGCGCGCAACATGTCCGCGATCTCCGCCCGCGTCGCGACGATCCCGGGGCGCAGCGTGATCGGCATCGAGCTTCCCAACGCCAAGCGCGAGAGCGTCAGCCTGCACGAACTGATCGCCAGCCAGAGCTATGCCGACCAGTCGGCGCAGCTGCCGATCGTGCTCGGCAAGAACATCGCCGGCGACCCGGTCATCGCCGATCTCGCGCCGATGCCGCATCTGCTGGTCGCGGGCACGACCGGATCGGGCAAGTCGGTGGGGCTCAATTGCATGATCCTGTCGCTGCTCTACCGACTGACCCCCGATCAGTGCCGGTTGATCATGATCGATCCCAAGATGCTCGAGCTGTCGATGTACCGCGGCATCCCGCATCTGCTCGCCGACGTCGTCACCGATCCGCCCAAGGCGGTGCGTGCCTTGAAATGGGCGGTCGAACAAATGGAGGAACGCTATCGCATGATGGCGTCGGTCAACGTCCGCAGCCTCGCCAGCTTCAACGACAAGGTGCGAACCGCCAAGGCGAAGGGCCAGAAGCTCGGCCGCAAGGTCCAGACCGGGTATGATCCCGACACCCGCGCGCCGATCTATGAGGAAGAGACGCTCGATCTGGTGCCGCTGCCGCAGATCGTCATCATCGTCGACGAACTCGCCGACCTGATGATGACCGCGGGCAAGGAAGTCGAGTTCCTGATCCAGCGGCTGGCGCAGAAGGCGCGCGCGGCCGGCATCCACTTGATCATGGCGACGCAGCGCCCGTCGGTCGATGTTATCACCGGCGTCATCAAAGCCAATCTGCCGACGCGGATCAGCTTCAACGTCACTTCGAAGATCGATTCGCGCACGATCCTGGGCGAACAGGGCGCCGAACAGCTGCTCGGCAAGGGCGACATGCTCTACATGCCCGGCGGCAAGCAGATCAGCCGCGTGCACGGCCCGTTCGTGTCCGACGACGAGGTGATGGCGGTCGCCGATTTCTGGCGCTCGCAAGGTGCTCCCGATTATATCGACGCGGTCACCAACGATCCCGACGGCGACGCGGAATTCTCGCTCGACGGCGCGCCGCTCGGCGACGACAGCCCAGAGGACCAGGCCTATCGTCGCGCGGTGCAGCTGGTCGCCGAGAGCCAGAAGGCCTCGACCAGCTGGCTGCAGCGCCAGCTGCGCGTTGGCTACAACTCCGCCGCGCGCCTGATCGAGCGGATGGAGAAAGAGGGCCTTGTCTCGCGTCCGGACCATGTCGGGCGGCGCGAAGTATTGATGGACGAAGAAGGGCGCCCGCTGGGATAAGCTGAACCGACGGGCACTCTTCAATTCACGGCGCGTTCAATCGCGTCTCGCTACCGCCATTCAATGATCAGGAACCGTATGACCTCGCCGCTGACGGGCCGCGCCTTCGCCGCCATATTTGCAGCCCCCATCGCCATCGTCGCGCCGGCCGTGGCGCAGACCGGTGATATCGCTGCGGTCCAGAGCCATTTGCGCAGCGTCGAATCGATGACGGCCAACTTCACGCAGACTGATCGGTCGGGCAAGACCCTGACCGGGAAGCTGACGCTCAAGAAACCGGGCAAGATCCGCTTTCAATATGAAAAGGGCGTACCGATCCTGATCGTCGGCGACGGCAAGGCGCTGAACTTCATCGATTATTCGGTGAAACAGCTGTCGCGCTGGCCGATCGGCAATTCGCCGCTCGGCGTGCTGATCGATCCTCGCCGCGATATCCGCCAATATGCCAAGGTGATACCAAGCGCCAATCCCGACGTGTTGAGCGTCGAGGCATATGATCCGAAGAAGCCCGAATTCGGTCGCATCACGATGATCTTCGCGCGCAATGCCGGGGCACCGGCGGGGCTGATGTTGCAGGGGTGGGTCGCACTCGACGCGCAGAACAACCGCACGACAATTCGCTTGTCTAATCAGCGCTTCAACGCGCCGATTAGCGACGGAGCGTTCCGCTTCAACGACCCGCGGAGATCCGGGCGCCCCGGCTGAACCGCGACCGACCGATCCGTTCATATTGGCGACAGGTACCTACCGCTAGTTGAAACGTCGCGGAGGCGGGGCTTCCGGGATTTCCCCCCTGTTGCCCGGACGGGCCCCCCTCCTGCCTGCGTGACGAACGCTGGTCGGCCCTCGCTCCCCGCCCCCGGAGCGGGGGCCTTTTCACGAGACGTGCAGTAGAGCGCCCACGCTCTGGCGCAACGGGGTACCCGCCGCTACATCGCCGCGATGCCCGAAACGCTCTCCGTCGCATCGTGGAACATCAATTCGGTCCGCTTTCGCATCGATATCGTCGCCCGGTTCCTGCGCGAGGCCTCGCCCGATATCCTGTGCCTGCAGGAGACCAAGGTGGTCGACGAGGCATTCCCGTTCGATGCGTTCCGCGCGCTGGGCTATCCGCACATCGCCATCAACGGCCAGCGCATGCACCACGGTGTCGCGGTGATCAGCAAGCTGCCGCTGGCGGAAGACGATCGACTCGACTGGCAGGCGAATGGCGAGGCGCGGCATCTCGGCGTGCGGCTTGCGAACGGGCTGCGCATTGAGAATGTCTACGTCCCGGCCGGAGGGGACGTCCCCGATCGCGCGGTCAATCCCAAGTTCGGCCAGAAGCTCGATTTCGTCGAGCGCATGACCCGTTGGAGCGCGGGCCTTGCCGACATGCCAACGCTGCTGGTCGGCGATTTCAACATCGCTCCGCTGGAATGCGATGTGTGGAGCCACAAGCAACTGCTCGACGTGGTCAGCCACACGCCGGTCGAAGTCGCGGCGCTGGCACGATTGCAGGCGGCGGGCGGCTGGGTCGATCTCGGGCGGCATTTCTTCCCCGCACCGCAGCGGCTCTACACCTGGTGGAGCTATCGCGCCAAGGACTGGGCGGCTTCGGATCGGGGACGGAGGCTCGACCATATGTGGGCCTCGCGCGAGGTCGCAGCCAAGGCGACGGCGCACCGGGTCCATGAGGATTGTCGATCGTGGCTCAAACCGTCGGATCACGTCCCGATCGTCACCGAGTTCGCGTTTTGACCATGGCGGACCGGCCGGCGGATCGCTCGATCGCGCGGGCGATCGATGCACTCCATCGCGGCTGGCCGATCGCGATCGACAATGTGGAGCTGCTGGCGGTGGAAACCGCGGACGAGGAACGGCTGGCAATGTTTCTGGACGGTGCCGCGCCGGGGGTGGTGATTTCGGCCGGGCGTGCCGCGACGCTCAACCTCGCCAACCAGCGCGAGGCCGCCGATCCCGAGGCTCCCGTACGCATCGCCGCAGCACCGTGGCTCGATCTGGCGACCGCGACGGCGCTGGCCGATCCGCAGTTCGACCTCGCGACCCCGCTCAAGGGGCCGTTTCGCGCTGATGACAATCCCGATCCGCGCGCGACGGCCGCCGCACTTCGGCTGGCGCGCATCGCCGGATTGCTGCCGGCGTTCTTTGTCGGCGGAAAGGGTGCGGAGTGCGCGATCACCGCAGCTGCCATCGACCGCTACGACACTCCCGAAGCGCTCCGCATCGCATCGCGCGCCCGGCTTCCGACGCTGGCCGACGAGGGGGCGGAGATCGTAGCATTTCGAAGTTCCGCGGGGCCGCACGAGCATGTCGCTCTGCTGCTGGGAACCCCGAACGGCGAACCGCCGCTGGTCCGGCTGCACAGCGAGTGTCTGACTGGCGACGTGCTCGGCAGCCTGAAATGCGACTGCGGGCCGCAGCTGCAGGCGGCGCTCGCGGCGATCAAGGCGCAGGGCTGGGGCATCCTGCTGTACCTGCGGCAGGAAGGACGCGGGATCGGCCTGATCAACAAGCTGCGCGCCTATGCGCTGCAGGACCAGGGGTTCGATACGGTCGACGCCAACACCCGGCTGGGCTTCGCGATCGATGCTCGAGATTTCGGCGTGGCGGCGCGGATGCTGCACCTGTTGAAACAGGACCGTATCCGCCTGCTGACCAATAATCCGGCCAAGGTCGCTAGCCTTGAAGCAGCGGGGATCGTTGTGGTCGAGCGCGTTCCGCACCATTTGCCGCCCAATCCGCACAACGCGCGCTACCTTGCGACCAAGCGCGACCGGACGGGGCATCAGTTCTAACGGCAACCTTCAACCGCGATCGACGATGCCCGGACTTGTCAGGCGCGAGCAATCGATCAGGCGATCGGTCATCTGCCCGGCGGTCGCCGCCGCTTCGCCGCTCAACCAGCTGCGCAGCATCGCAAGCTGCGCCGCCGCGATACCCGTGGCGGTAATGATCGAAGCGCCGGCAGGGCAACCGGATCGTTCGACATGCGGCCGGATCGCCTCCGCCAGATCGCGCTGGACACGCGGGGCGATCGACGACGCCATGAGTGGCCGTCCGATCGCCCGTCGGTCCCAGAGATGCTGGACCATGCCGAGCACATAGCCGCGGGCCGCCCGCCCCGAGGCGGCGGTGGCAAGTGCCAGCAGGATCGGCTGCATCGCATCGAGCAGGACCTCGTCCTTGCTGTCGAAATGGTCGTAGAAGGTCGATTTGCCGATCCCTGCGTAGCGGGTGATGTCGGCCACGCGGATCATGTCATAGCGACGCTCCCCTATCAGCGTCGTCAACGCGGCCACGATCATTTCGTGGGTCCGCGTCGCGCTGCGACGGACGAGGGCGGGGCGGTCCGGCATATGCCGTGCTGTACCAGCGATGCGAGCATCGAAGAAACGCGCGGTGCCGGACTTGTGCCACCCCACGTCCGGATGCGCGCCCGTTGCGCGCTTTTGCCCTCGTCAATCGCCGCTGGCGGGGCCAGTTGTTTGACAGCAGAACGGGAGAATACGGATGGATCATCGCGCAGTGGCAATCATTCCGAGCAGCGATCTCGACGCGAGCGAAGCATTCTACCGCAGACTGGGGCTGGAGGTGGCCAGCGACTATGGGCACTACCGGATCCTGCAGGACGATCGCGGCTGGCACCTGCACCTGACCTATGCACCGGGCTGGCCGAAGCACATCGAGGACAATCCATTCGGCTTGTATCTGTATGTCGAGGACGTCGATGCGATCGCCGACGCCGTGCGCGAGCTGATCATCGAGGAGGGTGCGCCGCACGCGAAGCCATGGGGCACGTACGAGTTCTCGGTCAGCGATCCGAGCGGCCTCCTGGTTCGTGTCGGCCGCGCCGTCCCATAACCGGTGACGCGGCGGGCGCAGCGCCAGATCGCAGCGCAGACCGGCCGCCCCGACGTTATTCTGCCTCGACGTCGGCCCCGACTCCTACCAATCGCGCCACCTCGTCAAAATCCGCTGCCACGTCCTGCACCCCCAGCGCGCGCAGCGTCGCGGCATGGTCGGGGGGACAGTGCATCCCCGCGCACAGCCCGATCACGTGCGCGCCCGAGGCGACCGCGCCGGTGGCGCCGACCGGAGAATCCTCCAGGACGACGCAGCGCGCAATCGGCACGCCGAGCTGAGCGGCGGCGTAGAGGTAGAGGTCGGGCGCGGGCTTGCCGCGAGTGACATGCTGCTTGCCCGAATAGAGATGGTCGCCGAACGCATCGCGCAGGGCGAGATGGTCGAGATGCGCCGCGATCCAGTCCACCGAGCTCGACGAGGCGATCGCGCGCGGCAGCTCGGCGGGCAGCGAGCGCACGAACGCCACCGCTCCCGCGACCTGATCGAGCCCCTCGCGCAGCACGCGCGCATCCTCGGCATCGCGCGATGCGTAGAAATCTTCGGGAAGGTTTCGGCCGATATGCCGTTCGACCGCGCCGCGGAAATCCGAACCCGACAGCCCCATGAACCGCGCCATCGCCTCGGCCGGGGTCGTCGGATGGCCGAGATCGGTAAGATACTGCGCCAGATGCCGGTTGCCGGCATATTCGCTCTCGATCAGCACGCCGTCGAAATCGAAGATAATGGCGTCGAACTTCATGCCTGTGCCTCCAATGGCGGTCGCTCGCCGAACAGGGCGGTACCGATGCGCACCTGCGTCGCGCCGATCGTCACTGCGGTTTCGAAATCGCCCGACATGCCCATGCTGAGCTCGGCGACGTCATGGTCGCGCGACAATTTGGCGAGCAACGCGAAATAAGGCGCCGGTTCGACGCCCTGCGGCGGGATGCACATCAGCCCGGCGATCGGCAGGGTGGCGGCGCGCGCCTGCGCCAGCAATGCGGGCAGATCGGCGACGGGGCAGCCGCCCTTTTGCGCCTCGTCGCCGATATTGACCTGGATTAAGCAATCGGGGCGCCGCCCGCTGCGGTCGATCGCCTTGGCCAGCGCGGTGACCAGCGACGGCCGATCGACCGAATGGATCGCATCGAACAGCGCGACCGCCTCGTCGGCCTTATTGGATTGCAGCTGGCCGATCAGGTGGAGCGCAATGCCGGGATACTCCTCGCGCAGTGCGGGCCATTTGCCGGCGGCTTCCTGCACGCGGTTCTCGCCGAACACCCGGTGCCCGGCGTCCAGCAGGGGACGGATCGCATCGGCGTCGTGCGTCTTCGACACCGCGATCAGCGTCACCGACTCGGGCTTGCGGTCGGCGAGCGTCGCGGCGCGCGCGATCCGGTCCTGGATCGCGTCCAGCCGCGCTTGGGCAGTGTCGGGAATCATCGCCGCCGCTATAGGCAGCACGATGCGCGCCCGCCACCCCCGCCCGATCCCGCATGCGTGGCTCATGACCGATCAGCGGCTGGGCGATGCGCTATGGGAAATCCTGGAACGGATTCCGCGCGGTGCGGGCGTGGTGTTTCGCGACTATGCGCTTGCTCCCGCCGAGCGCCGTCTGCGGTTCGAGCGCATCCGCCGGGTAGCGAAGCGGCGCGGATTTATGCTGGTGCGCGCCGGATCGCTGCCGATGCGCGGCGAGGACGGCATCCATGGGCGACACCGCCGGACGCGGCCCGGCATCCGCACCGCTGCGGCGCATTCGCGGCGTGAGGCGATCGCGGCGATCCGCGCCGGAGCCGACATGCTGTTCGTGTCGCCGGTGTACGCCACGCGCTCGCACCCGGTCGCGCCGAGGCTGGGACGGGTGCGGCTGGGGCTGATGATTCGCGGGCTGCGAGTGCCGATCGTCGCGCTGGGCGGGATGGATGCGCGCCGATTGCGGGGGATGCAGGCGTTGGGAATCACCCGGTTCGCGGCCATCGACGCGTGGTTGCCCGGCCGGAGGCCGGGCGGGCAAACGCCCTAAAAGCGGAAGGCGGTACCGATATAGACCGCCTGGCTGTCCCGCTGCTGCCCCTGCTGGGTCAGGCGCGGGAGGCGGGCGCGATCTTCTTCCGACTTGTAGCGTACGCCGGCGGTGACATCGAGGTTGCGGCTGAGCGAATAGGAGCCGCCGACGTCGAGCGAATAGGCCGGGCCTTCGGCGACCAGTGCGGGCTGGCCTTCGGTCGGGCGATCGACCCCGGCCTTGACGCGCGCGCTGGCCCGCTTGCCGGTGTAGCTGACGCCGAGATCGGCGACTTCGCGGCTGCCGGGCAGCGCGCCGAGATCGACCCGTGCCATGTCCCCCGACAGTGCGAAGCGCTTCCACCCCACCGACACGCCCAGATTATAGGCGATCGGTGCGATGCTGACATTGTTGGCAGCAGGCGCCGAGATACGTTCGGCGGCCGATGCGCTGCGCGACGACCGCGCGCGAACCGCGACGGTCACCGACTTGCGGCCGTCGGACTTGCGCTCGGAAGGCGTGAAGCGGAACCCGCTATTCCCCGACAGTCCGGCGCGCGCCAGCACTGCCGCGAGTCGGGGATCACCCGAAGCCGGGGTGAACGAGCCGATGCCCGAGCGGCTGATGCTAGGCGACCGCTTCAGCAGCCGCTGCGCCCCCGATTCCTGGGCATGGAGCATCGGCGCGACGACGGTTCCGGCGGCGAGCAACGCCCCGAATCCCAACCCCGCAATGATCCGCCCCTTGGCCATGAAACCCTCTTGTCCGACAAAGGCCGTACCATGATTCGAAGCCAAGGTTCCACCGGCCAGAGTCTTTTGATTTCAACTGTTGCATAAGGCCCACAGCGGAGCGGTGCTTGCGGCGTTCGTGCGACCTTCTATAGATGCCGCAGAACTTCTGTTTGCTTGAGGAAATGACCGATGAACCGCCGCTGGAACCCTGTCCTGCTGGGCACGCTGGCACTGGCGCTCGCCGCGTGCGGCGGCCGTGATCGGCCGCAGGCCGACCTCGCCGCAAGCCAGATCACGACGATCGGCGTCAATTCCTATCTGTGGCGCGCGTCGCTCGATACGTTGAGCTTCATGCCGTTGCTCCAGACCGACTCGAACGGCGGCGTGATCGTCACTGACTGGTACACCAATCCGACCACCCCGACCGAGCGGATGAAGGTTACGGTGACGATCCTCGACACCGACCTGCGCGCCGATGCGCTGCGCGTGGCGGCGCTGCGCGAGGTCAATCAGGGCGGGCAGTGGGTGGCCGCTCCGGTCCAGGCGGCGACGGTGCAGAAGCTGGAAGGGATCATCCTGACCCGGGCTCGCGACCTGCGCCGCACCGCGCTCGCCGGTTAAAGGAACCACGCGATCATGGCGTCGCGGTTCAACGCGTTGAAAGCGGATGCGGCGTGGCAGGCGGTCTGGGAGGAACGCCGGACCTTCGCGGCCGACGACGCGTCGCCCAAGCCCAAAAGCTATGTGCTCGAGATGTTTCCCTATCCGTCGGGAAAGATCCACATGGGGCATGTCCGCAATTACACGATGGGCGACGTGTTGGCGCGGTTCCGCCGGATGCAGGGCATGGAAGTGCTGCACCCGATGGGCTGGGACGCGTTCGGCATGCCGGCCGAGAATGCGGCGATGGAGCGCGGCGTCCATCCCGGCGGCTGGACCTATGACAATATCGCGGTGATGCGCGCGCAGCTGAAGCGACTGGGCTTCGCGCTCGACTGGAGCCGCGAACTGGCGACGTGCGATCCGGCCTATTACGGGCATGAACAGGCGCTGTTCCTCGATCTGCTCGCGGCGGGGCTGGTGTATCGCAAGGAAAGTGCGGTCAACTGGGACCCGGTCGACATGACCGTGCTTGCCAACGAACAGGTGATCGATGGCAAGGGCTGGCGATCGGGCGCGCAGGTCGAACGGCGCAAGCTGAGCCAGTGGTTCCTCAAGATCACCGACTTCGCCGACGAATTGCTGGACGGCCTTGATAGCCTCGACAAATGGCCCGACAAGGTCCGGCTGATGCAGGAGAACTGGATCGGCAAATCGGTGGGATTGCAGTTCCGGTTCGCCACGTCCGATGGCGGCGCGGTCGAAGTCTTCACCACGCGTCCCGACACGATCTTCGGCGCCAGCTTCGTCGCCGTCGCCGCCGACCATCCGATCGCGCAGGCGCTCGCTGCCGCGAACCCGGAAGTTGCGGCGTTCATCGAGCGCTGCAAACAGGGCGGCACTACCGCGGCCGAGATCGAGACGCAGGAGAAGCTGGGATTCGACACCGGCTTGACCGCTACCCACCCGTTCGACGCCGGGTGGCAGCTGCCGATCTACATCGCCAATTTCGTGCTGATGGAATATGGCACCGGCGCGGTGTTTGGGGTGCCCGCGCACGACCAGCGCGACCTGGATTTCGCGCGCAAATACGACCTGCCGGTCCGCCGCGTGGTTGGTGAAGGCGAGGCGACCGACCCGGTGTTCGAAGGCGCCGAGGCCTATACCGGCCCGGGCGCGCTGGTGAACTCGCGCTTCCTCGACGGCATGGACGTCGATACCGCCAAGCGCACCGTGATCGCGCGCGCCGAAGCCGAAGGCTGGGGCAAGGGCACGACCGTCTGGCGGCTGCGCGACTGGGGCGTGTCGCGGCAGCGTTACTGGGGCACGCCGATCCCGATCGTGCATTGCGACGCGTGCGGCGTGGTGCCAGTGCCAAAGGAGCAGCTGCCGGTGGTGCTGCCCGAAGACGTCAGCTTCGACGTCCCCGGCAACCCGCTCGATCGCCATCCGACCTGGAAGCATGTCGACTGCCCGTCGTGCGGCAAGCCGGCGCGGCGCGAGACCGACACGCTCGACACCTTCGTCGATTCGTCATGGTATTTCATCCGCTTCGCCAGCCAGCCGGACGACCAGCCGTTCGACAAGGCGGTCGCTGAGAGCTGGCTGCCGGTCGCGCAGTATATCGGCGGGGTCGAACATGCGATCCTGCACCTGCTCTATGCGCGGTTCTGGACGCGCGCGCTGCGCCACGTCGGCAAACTGGATGTCGCGGAGCCGTTTGCCGGGCTGTTCACCCAGGGCATGGTGACGCACGAGACGTACAGGGCGGCGAGCGGTCAATGGCTCTCGCCGGACGAGGTTCGCGACGGCGTGGAGATCGCGACCGGAAAGCCAATCACGCTCGGCCGCATCGAGAAGATGTCGAAGTCGAAGAAAAACACCGTCGATCCGACCGGCATCGTCGATCAATATGGCGCCGACGCGGTGCGCTGGTTCATGCTGTCCGATTCGCCGCCCGAGCGTGACTTGCAATGGTCGGAGAGCGGGATCGAGGGGGCGTGGCGGTTCGTACAGCGGCTGTGGCGGCTGTTCGATGGCGTCGCCGACGCACCGGGCACTGACACCGCGCTCGACCGCAAGCTGCACCAGACCATCGCCGGGGTCGCGACCGATATCGAGGCGCTGCAGTTCAACAAGGCGGTCGCTAAGCTCTATGAACTCGTCAATGCCATCGAAAAAGCGGCACCTTCCGCCTCTCGGACGCAAGCGATCCGCACCCTTGTTCGCATCGTCGCGCCGATGGCACCGCACATTGCCGAGGAAGCCTGGGCGGCGATGGGTGGCGAGGGTCTGGTCGCCGACGCCGCGTGGCCCGATGTCGATCCGGCGTTGCTGATCGATGACGAGGTGACAATCGCGATCCAGGTCAACGGCAAGCTGCGCGACACGCTGACCATGCCCAAGGGCGCGGCCAGGGATGCGGTGGAAGCGGCGGCGCTGGCGTCGCCGAACGTGGTTCGCCTGCTCGAGGGCAAGCCGCCGCGCAAGGTGATCGTCGTCCCCGACCGCCTCGTGAACCTGGTCGCATGATCCGCATCGCCGCCGCGCTGATGCTTGTCGCCGCGCTGGCGGGCTGCGGGCTGCGGCCGCTCTATGGCGGCGCTGAGGGCGGCGCGGTGCGATCGGCGCTCGCCGCGGTCGAGGTCGCGCCGATCGAGGGGCAGGCGGGCTGGCTGATCGCGAACGCGCTGCGCGATCGGCTGGCGGGGCCGGGCGCTGCCACGCCGGCCTATCGCCTTGAAGTCGTCCTCGACGATTCGCTGATCGGGCTGGGCGTGCGCCGCGATGACACGATCACGCGCGAACGGCGGACCCTGCGGGCCCGCTACCAGCTGATCGATCTGGCCACCGGGCTGACCTTGCTCGACCAGACCGCCGGGTCGGACGCCGGGATCGACGTGGTCGGTTCCGAATATGCCACGATCGCGGCGGAGCAGGCGGCGCTCGAGCGGCTGTCGGTGATCGTCGCCGACCAGATCGTCACCCGCGTCGCACTCTACACCCGGCGTACCGACCCGGCCGCGCGATGAAGGTTAAGCCCGATGCGGTTCGCCAGGCGATCGACCGCGGGGCGGGCGATCTCCGGCTGATCCTGCTGCACGGTCCCGACGAATCGGCGGCGCAGGAGCTTGCCGCGCAACTCGGGCGCAGGCTCGGGCCGGACGCCGAGCGGGTCGATCTCGACGCCGCAGCGCTCAAGGCCAATCCCGGCCGTCTCGCCGACGAGGCCGCGTCCTTGTCGCTGTTCGGCGACAAGCGCTGGATCCGCGCGACGATCGGCGAAGAGAGCCACGAGGCGGTGAACTTGCTGATCGCATCGCAAAGCGCCGTCAATCCGGTCGTGGCGATCGCCTGCGGGGTCAAGAGCAGCGGCAAGCTGGTCAAACTGGCGGAAGCGACGCGCGGCGTGCTGTCGTGCGCCTGCTATGTCCCGGAGGGCGCCGATGCCGCCCGGATCGCGGCACAGGTCGCGCGCGATCACGGCGTCCGGCTCGCGCCGGGCGCGGCGGCGCGCCTCGCCGAAGCGGTCGGGAGCGATCGCGCTTTGCTCGCCAGGGAAGTCGAGAAGATCGCGCTCTACCTCGACGCCGCGCCCGACCGGCCGGCCGACGCCGACGATGCGGTGCTCGATGCGATCGGCGCCGTCCGCGACGAGGACACATTGTTTGCCGCGATCGCTGCGATCGTCGAGGGCGATCCGGTCGCGACCGGCGCCGAAGTCCGCGCGATGGGAGGCGATACTTCACCGATCCCGCTGCTGCGCCAGCTCGGCAAGCGGCTGGTCGCGCTGGCGGAGATGCGCAGCGAGATCGATCGCGGCGAAGGGGTCGATCGCGTCATCGACGCGCGGCGCGTGCATTTTCGCGAGAAGCCGGCGACCGTCCGCGCGCTCAGGCGCTGGTCGTCGGCGCATCTCGCGCGCGGCGTCGATCGCGTCCGCGCTGCCGAACTGGCAGCGGTGGCGAGGGACAATGCCGGGTCGGTGCTGGCCTGGGACGAGGCGCTCGCAATCGCGCGCGCGGCGCAGCGTTGGGGGTAGGGACGTTCCGGGCAGGGCTAGGGCTAGACCCGCCGCGCTTCCTCGATCAGCAGCACCGGTACGCCGTCGCGGATCGGATAGGCGAGCCCTGCCTCGTCCGACACCAGTTCCGAACCGTCCTCGCTGAGCCGCAGCCTGGTGCGCGTCGCCGGGCACACCAGGATCGACAGCAGCCACTCGTCGAGCATCGCCGCCGCGGTCATTGCAGCGTCCCGACATCGTCGCCGTGGCGACCGAAGAACTGCATCAGCTGGACGATCATGTCGGCGCGCGGCGAAAGGCCGTCGGATTCGAGCAGCGCCTGCTTTGCGGCGACGTCGAATGGCGCGATCTGGGCGATGCCGTTGACCAGCGATTCGTCGTCGAGCCGCGACACCGCTTCCCAATCGACCGCATAGCCCTGCGCATCGGCGAACCGGCGTGATTCCATCTCGATCGACGCACGCTCGCCCAGCGACAGCGTCTCGGGCTCGCCGACCGCTTCGATCTCGGCCTCCACCTGGCGGAACGCGGTGGCGACGTCGAGCTCGCGCACGATGCGAAACCGCGCGATACCCTCGAGCACGAGATCGTAGCGCCCGTCCTCCATCGCCTCGACATCGACGATGCGGCCGACGCAGCCGATCTCGAACAGCGGCGGCGGATCGCCCGCGCCGCGCGGCTGGACCATGCCAATCCGGCGGTCGCGGGCGAGGGCGTCGCTGACCATCGCGCGATACCGCGGCTCGAAGATGTGCAGCGGCAGGTGCATGCGCGGGAACAGCAGCGCTCCCCCCAGCGGAAACACCGACAGCCGCTGCGTCATCCGAACAACACCGCCGACAGCTTGCGGCGTTGTGCCGAAACCCACGGATCCTCCAGCCCGACCACGTCGAACAGCTGGAGCAGTCGCTGCCGCGCCGCTGCGTCGTTCCAGTCGCGATCCTCGGCGATCATCGCCAGCAAGGTCGTGGCGGCGGCATCGCGCTCGCCAGCCGCCATCTGGCCGCCGGCGAGCGCAAGCCGTGCATCCATGTCGCCGGGGTTGGCAGCGACCGCCGCTTCGAGCGGCGCCAGGTCGCCGACCGGGGCGGCGTTTTTCGCCAGCGCGAGCGCCGAGCGCGCGCGATCGATCTCGAGACCCTTGCCGGCATCGCCATCGGCGTCGAGATGCGCGATGGCCATCTCCGCCTCGTCGACGCGGCCGGCGGCGATCAGCGCGCGGATCAGGCCCCCCTGCGCGCCGGGATGATCGGGCGCCATCTGGACGATCTGTCCGAAGATGCCGATCGCGCGCTCGCCATCGCCGCTCGCCAGCACCTCTTCGCCCATCGCCAGCAGCGGCTCGATCTCGGCTTCCTTATCCGCCGCGGGACTTTCGATCGGCAGTTGCGCCAACGCCTGGTCGAGCATCGCCTTGAGCTGCGATTCGGTGCGTGCCTGGGTGAGGTCGGCGACGAGCTGGCCCTGGAACATGGCGTACACCGTCGGGATCGAGCGGACCTGGAACTGAGCGGCGATGAACTTGTCGGCATCGACGTCGATCTTGGCGAGCACCACGCCCTTGTCGGCATAGTCGGCGGCGACCTTCTCGATCACAGGGCTCAGCGCCTTGCACGGCCCGCACCATTCCGCCCAGAAATCGATGATCACCAGCTTGGTCATCGACGGTTCGACGACGTCGCGGCGAAAGGTTTCGATGGCTTGCTTGTCGGCGGCGGACATACCCAGCGTGGCCAAGAGCGGCTCCATTGATAAGGATGAAGGTTCGGCTCCTATGTGGGCGCTTGCGTGCGCGAGGCCAACCTTTTTCCCGGCCGCGCCATGGGGGCTTGCGGCGCCCCGATGCCGATGCTAGTGGCCTGCGCCTTGATCGAGCCCCTTGCGGCCCGATCCGCTCGAGCGGGCGTAGCTCAGGGGTAGAGCACAACCTTGCCAAGGTTGGGGTCGAGGGTTCGAATCCCTTCGCCCGCTCCAGATTTCACGATCGTGACGATTGCGTGCGAAAGGTCGCGAGCGCGGCCTGGCGGCCGGGTTCGTAGCGGTCGTGGACGATCGCGGCATAGCGATCGACGCTGTCGAGGCTGGCACGCAGGCTCGCCTCCAACCCCGGCAGCATCGCTTCGGCAGCATCGTCGTCTCCGACCGCCTCGAGCATCCTCGCGACATAGCCTTGTGCGACGTCGAGCGGCGCCATGCGGGCATTGCGGGCACTCGTGCCGGGCAGCGCGGTGACCGCTTCGGACGCGCCGATCGCTGCCAGCATCCGCCAGCCCGGATAAGGATCGCCGTCGTCGAAATCATGGGCGATCACGGGAAATCGCGTCGCGGCGGCAAAGCGCGTCAGGTGCCGTTCCGCATCAAAGCAATAGTGCCAATAGGGAGTGCCCAGCGCCCCAGCCATCGGATCGGCGATGTGCAGCGCGCCGGTGCGCATCACGGCGTAGAACATCGCCGTGGCGTCGGCATAGACATGATGCTGGAGCTGCGCGAACAGGCTGGCGAAGCAGGCGCCGGGATCGCGCAGCACCGCATGCCACTCGATCGAGGCACCCGCGCGCGCCGCCGCCGTCTCGATCGCGTCGATCGGCGCGCGGTGGAAGATCGCCGCTTCGAGATCCTCGGACGACAGCACCAGCGTGTCGCACCGCGCCGCGCGCGCCTCCTCGAACATCGTGTCGAGCGGCCCGGACCGGCCGACAAGCAGCTGCCATGCAGCATCGTGGTGGGCCGGATACCCCGGCTGCCGCTGATAATAGACGCCGTGCTGCGCCAGCGCTTCGGCATTGTCGTTGAACAGATGCTGCAGCCAGGTCGATGCTGTCTTGTGCAGGCCGATATGGACGATCAGGCGCATGGCGGTGGTCTCCCTACCCGGCGGCTAGTACGTCATGGTTACGGCGGAGCAAATGCGCCGGATTGTCCACAGGCTTGCCCACAGCTGCAATACCATGCGGCTGGTCGTCGGCGCCCCGTTGCGGCAGACAGCGCCATGGCCAAGCTCTATTTCTATTATGCGTCGATGAACGCCGGCAAGTCGACGACCCTGCTCCAGGCAGACTTCAACTATCGCGAGCGCGGACTGCACACGATGCTGTTCACCGCCGCGATCGACGATCGCATGGGTCAGCGGCGGATCGGTTCGCGCATCGGGCTCGAAGCCGCGGCGCTGCCGTTCGAGCCAGGCACCGACCTGTTCGCGTGCGTGGCGGGCGAGCATGCGCGCAGCCCGGTCGGGTGCGTACTGGTCGACGAGGCGCAGTTCCTGACCGCCGCGCAGGTCGCGGCGCTGGCGCGAGTCGCCGACGAGGCGAACGTGCCGGTGCTCGCCTATGGCCTGCGCACCGATTTCCAGGGCGAGCTGTTCGAAGGGTCGGCGCGGCTGCTGGCGATTGCCGATTCGCTGGTCGAGCTCAAGTCGATCTGCCAGTGCGGGCGCAAGGCGACGATGAACCTGCGCATCGACGCGAATGGCGATCCGGTGCGATCGGGCGCGCAGACGGAGATCGGCGGCAACGATCGCTATGTGGCGATGTGCCGGCGGCATTTCGTCGCGGCGATGGGAACGTAATGCACGGCTGGATCATCCTCGACAAACCGCTCGGGCTCGGCTCCACGCAGGGGGTAAGCGCGGTCAAGCGCGCGTTGCGTCAGGGCGGCTATCCCAAGGTGAAGGTCGGGCACGGCGGGACACTCGATCCGCTGGCGACCGGCGTGCTGCCGATCGCATTGGGCGAGGCGACCAAGCTCGCCGGGCGGATGCTCGACGCGAGCAAGGTGTATGAGTTTACGATCGGGTTCGGGACGCAGACCGACACGCTCGACGCCGAGGGGACCGCGATCGCGACGAGCGACGTGCGGCCGACCTTGGCGGACGTCGAAGCGGTACTGCCGCGCTTCACCGGACCGATCGAGCAGATGCCGCCGGCCTATTCCGCGCTCAAGGTCGATGGCGAGCGGGCCTATGATCTGGCGCGGGCCGGGGCGGAGGTGGTGCTGGCGACCCGCGCGGTGACGGTGTTTTCGCTGGTGCATAGCTCCGGCGCGGAGGAGCAAGTCGACAAGGTCACCCTCACCGCCCATGTCTCCAAGGGCACCTATATCCGCAGCCTGGCGCGCGACATCGCGCTTGCGCTCGGCACGGTCGGGTCGGTGACGATGCTCCGCCGCACCCGAGCCGGGCCGTTCGGGCTCGACCACGCGATTTCGCTGGACAAACTGAACCAATCCGCTACTGCCCGCGCGCTTGAAGACATCCTCCTGCCGTTGAGGGCGGGGCTGGACGACATCCCGGCTCTATCCCTCTCCCCCGATCAGGCAGGGCTGCTCCGCCAGGGGCGGGTGTTGATCGGGATCGCTGCCGACGATGGCCGATATTTCGCGATTGCGGACGATGTCCCGGTCGCGCTGGTAGAGGTTTCGGGCCGTCAGGTCCGTGTCGTCCGTGGCTTCAACCTCTAATCGAAAGGACCACGATGTCGATCACTCCGGAGCGCAAGGAAGCGCTCATCACCGAACATGCCCGCCAGTCGGGCGACACCGGCAGCCCCGAGGTCCAGGTCGCGATACTGACCGACCGGATCGTCACGCTGACCGAACATTTCAAGACGCATGCCAAGGACAATCATTCGCGCCGCGGGCTGCTGATGATGGTCAACAAGCGGCGCTCGCTGCTCGACTATCTCAAGAAGAAGGACGCCGAGCGGTATTCGGCGCTGATCGCGAAGCTGGGTCTTCGCAAGTGAAAATGGCGCCCTCGGGCGCCATTTTTATACCGGTGCAGGCCGGGATCCAGCAAGTTCAGGCGCGATAGCGCTCTTCCAGCCGCTGGAGCTGGGCCCCGGCCTTCGGGTCCCATCAAAATAGCATTTTGATGGGTGCCCTGCCGCCGGGGTACGACGGGGAAAGGCAATTCGGCCCGACCTCACGAGCCAAGAACGGCTCGCACACGGGCCCCAGCCACATCGGGTGGCTGGTGTAAAGGAAACCAAATGTTCGATACCAAAACCGTAAGCATCGAGTGGGGCGGACAGACCCTGACGCTCGAAACCGGCCGCGTTGCGCGGCAGGCCGATGGCGCCGTCATGGCGACGCTCGGCGAGACCGTCGTGCTGTGCGCCGTCACCGCCGCACGCTCGGTCAAGGAAGGGCAGGACTTCTTCCCGCTCACCGTCCACTATCAGGAAAAATTCTCGGCTGCGGGCCGCATTCCCGGCGGCTTCTTCAAGCGCGAGCGCGGCGCGACCGAAAAGGAAACGCTGACCAGCCGTCTGATCGACCGTCCGATCCGCCCGCTGTTCCCGGAAGGATTCTATAACGAGATCAACGTGATCTGTCAGGTTCTCAGCTATGACGGCGAGAACGAGCCCGATATCCTCGCGATGGTCGCGGCATCGGCGGCGCTGACGATTTCGGGCGTTCCCTTCATGGGCCCGATCGGCGCGGCGCGCATCGGCTATGTCGACGGCGAATATATCCTCAACCCTAACTCGACCCAGATCAAGGAAGGCGATCTAGACCTAGTCGTCGCCGCCACCGGCAATGCCGTGATGATGGTCGAATCCGAAGCCAAGGAGCTTTCGGAAGACGTCATGCTCGGCGCGGTCCAGGTCGCGCACAAGGCGTGCCGCGAAGCCGCCAACGCGATCATCGATCTTGCCGAACAGGCCGCCAAGGAGCCGTGGGAACTCGCTCCCGTCGCCGACAAGTCGGCCACGCTCGCCAAGCTTGACGCCGCGATCGGCAAGGACATCGCCGCCGCATACAAGCTGACCAACAAGTCGGAGCGCCAGAACGCGCTCAACGAAGCGCGCGCCAAGGCGCGCGAGGTGTTCGCCGACCTGCAGGAAAGCGATCCCGCGCAATATCTCGGCACGCTAAAGCTGGTGAAGAAGCTGGAAGCGAACATCGTGCGCAACGCCATCCTCAAGGACGGTACGCGCATCGACGGCCGCACCACCACCCAGATCCGTCCGATCGAGGCGATGGTGCACTTCCTGCCGCGCGCGCACGGCTCGGCGCTGTTCACCCGCGGCGAAACGCAGGCGATCTGCACGACCACGCTGGGCACCAAGGATGCCGAGCAGATGATCGATGGCCTCGATGGCCTCAGCTACTCGAACTTCATGCTGCACTATAACTTCCCGCCCTATTCGGTCGGTGAAGTCGGCCGCTTCGGTGCGCCTGGCCGCCGCGAAGTCGGTCACGGCAAGCTCGCCTGGCGCGCGCTGCACCCGGTGCTGCCGAGCAAGGACGAGTTCCCGTACACGATCCGCGTCCTGTCGGACATCACCGAGTCGAACGGATCGTCGTCGATGGCGACGGTGTGCGGCGGTTCGCTGGCGATGATGGACGCGGGCGTTCCCTTGAAGCGTCCGGTGTCGGGCATCGCGATGGGCCTTATCCTCGAAGGCAAGGACTTTGCGGTGATCAGCGACATCCTCGGCGACGAGGATCATCTCGGCGACATGGACTTCAAGGTCGCGGGCACGTCCGAGGGCATCACCACGATGCAGATGGACATCAAGATCGCGGGCATCACCGAAGAGATCATGCGCAAGGCGCTGGCGCAGGCCAAGGAAGGCCGCGCGCACATCCTGGGCGAGATGGCCAAGGCGCTCGACCACACCCGCGAGGAGCTGTCGGCACACGCGCCGCGCATCGAGACGCTGCAGATCGACAAGTCGAAGATCCGCGACGTCATCGGCACCGGCGGCAAGGTAATCCGCGAGATCGTCGCGACGACCGGAGCCAAGGTCGACATCGACGACGAGGGCGTCATCAAGGTCTCGTCGTCCGACACCGCGCAGATCGACGCGGCGATCGCGTGGATCAAGGGCATCGTCGAGGAAGCCGAGGTCGGCAAGATCTATGACGGCAAGGTCGTCAACCTCGTCGACTTCGGCGCGTTCGTGAACTTCATGGGCGGCAAGGACGGCCTGGTCCATGTCTCGGAGATCAAGAACGAGCGGGTCGAGAAGGTCAGCGACGTGCTGAGCGAAGGCCAGGCGGTCAAGGTCAAGGTGCTCGAGATCGATCCGCGCGGCAAGGTGCGCCTGTCGATGCGCGTCGTCGATCAGGAGACCGGCGCCGAGCTGGAAGACACCCGCCCGGCCCGCGAACCGCGTGAGGGCGGCGATCGTGGTCCGCGCGGCCCGCGCCGTGACGGCGACGGCGGCCGTGGCCGTGGTCCAGGCGGCGGCGGCGAGCGTGGCTCGGGTGATCGTGGCCCGCGCCGCGACCGCGGCCCGCGCGACGACAGCCGCGGCCCGCGTCGCGACGAAGGTGCCAAGGACGATGGCGGCGACATCGGCCTGCCTTCGTTCATTACCGAGAACTGATCGCCGCCTAGACGTGATCGAGGAAGGGGGGCCGGGTGGTCCCCCTTTTTTCGTGAACGCGGGCACAGTGCGCAGTCGGGAGCGCGCTCCCGCCGCCGGGGCTGGCAATCGTCCAACTTGTTGCATAGGCGTATCGGATGCGGAAACCCGATGAAAGCGCAGGCGCGCCGCTGCTCGAACGGCTCCCGATCGCGGTCGATCGCCCGGGACTGGCGACGATCGCCACGCTCGCGCTCGTCGCGGCCGCGCTGGTTGCGCGATTCGCTGCCGATCCGCTGTTCCCCACCGGCTTTCCCTACGTAACCTTTTTCCCTGTGGTCATCCTCGCGTCGGCACTGTTCGGTGCGCGCCAGGGACTGCTGTCGGGCGTGCTCGGCGGTCTGCTGTCGTGGTATTTCTTCATCGGCGCGCCCGACCGCTTCGAACTCGGATCGGGTATCGCCACCGCGCTCGGCTTCTACGCGCTGGTGGTCGGCACCGACGTGCTGATCATCCACTGGATGCAGCGCGCCAATGCCAAGCTCGCCGCCGAACGCGAACGCAGCCGCGCGCTCGCCGATACGCGCGAGCTGTTGTTTCGCGAACTGCAGCACCGCGTATCGAACAATCTGCAGGTGGTTGCCGCCTTGCTCAGCCTCCAGAAGCGTCAGGTCGGCGATGCGGCTGCGCGCGCTGCGCTCGACGAGGCATCGCGGCGGATGGCGGTGATCGGGCGGATCAGCCGCCAGCTCTATGATCCGTCGGGCCGTGCGCGCGACGTACGCTCGCTACTCGAGCCGCTTTGCGCCGACGTCGTCGACGCCAGCGGGCGCAAGGACGTCGAGGTGCGCGTGACCTGCGCCGCCGATGAGGAGCTTGCTCCCGATGCGGCGATTCCGATGGCGCTGATCGTCGCCGAATCGGTCGCCAATGCCATCGAGCATGGGTTCGCAGGGCGCGATGGCGGCCGGATCGAGGTCGAACTGTCGCGGGGGGCCGATGGCGGTGTCGTGGTCGAGGTCCGCGACGATGGTCATGGCGTGCCGGACGGCTTCGCGATCGACCAGCAGGCGAGCCTGGGCCTGCGCATCGCCGCGATGCTGGCGGAACAACTGCGCGGTAGTTTCGCGTTGATCGGCGGGGCGGGGACGACGGCGAGGCTGGTGCTACCGGCGACCAGCTAGCCCTCGTTCGTCCCGAGCGGTGTGCGGGGTGTCTCGAATTCGCTCGACACGAACGCGATGGGAGGGTTGCAACCGGGCAAGGCAGCTCGAGCCTCGACACTGCCGCGCCCGCCATCCTATTGGCACCCGATGCGCGATCCGCTCGAAATCCTCCGCACCACCTTCGGCTTTTCCGGCTTTCGCGGGGTGCAGGCCGACGTCGTCGACCGCGTGCTCGCCGGGCAGCACACGCTGGCGGTGATGCCGACCGGCGCAGGAAAGTCGCTGACCTACCAGCTTCCCAGCCAACTGCTGGAAGGAACCTGCCTGGTCATCTCCCCTCTGATCGCGTTGATGCACGACCAGTTGCGCGCAGCCGAAGCGGTCGGCATTCGCGCGGCGACGCTGACCTCGGTCGACAGCAACCGGGATGAGACGATCGAGCGGTTTCGCGGCGGTGCGCTTGATCTTCTCTATGTCGCGCCCGAACGCGCTTCGGGGGAGGGCTTCCGCACCCTGCTGAGCCAGGCGCCGCTCGCGCTGTTCGCGATCGACGAGGCGCATTGCGTCAGCGAATGGGGGCATGATTTCCGCCCCGACTATCGCCTGCTCCGCCCGCTGCTCGATCGCTTTCCCGACGTGCCGCGGCTCGCGCTCACCGCGACCGCCGACGCGCATACCCGCGCCGACATCTGCGAACAGCTCGGTATTCCGCGCGACGGGATGATCGTCGCCGGGTTCGACCGGCCCAACATCCGCTATGCAATTTCGCCGCGCGACCAGACCACGCGGCAGATCGCGGACCTGATGGCCGATCAGCCCGGACCCGGCATCGTCTATGCCCAGACGCGCGCCGCGACCGAGAAGCTGGCCGAGGCGCTGGGCCGCACCGGCCGCCCGACGCGCGCCTATCATGCCGGACTCGACCCCGCGGTCCGCGCCCGCAATCAGGCCGATTTCGTCGCATCCGAGGATATGGTGATCTGCGCCACCGTGGCGTTCGGCATGGGCATCGACAAGCCCGATGTCCGCTTCGTGGCGCATGCCGGCCTGCCCAAGTCGATCGAGGCCTATTACCAGGAGACCGGCCGCGCCGGGCGCGATGGCGATCCGGCGGTCGCGCACCTGTTCTGGGGCGCCGACGATTTCGCACGCGCGCGCCAGCGCATCGCCGAGGTCGAACCCGCGCGACAGCCCGGCGAGCGTACCCGGTTGACCGCGCTGGCGGCGCTGGTCGAGACCGCCGGATGCCGCCGCGCGATCCTGCTGCGCCATTTCGGCGAGGATCCGCCCGAAGCGTGCGGCAATTGCGACAATTGCCTGAACGCGCCCGCCGCCGTCGACGCCACCGTGGTCGCGCAGAAATATCTCTCGGCGGTGTTCCGCACCGGCCAGATGTTCGGCGCGGGCTATGTCGAGGCGGTGCTGACCGGCCAGTCGAGCGAGCGCAGCCTGATGAACGGGCACGAGACCCTGTCGGTGTGGAACATCGCCGAGGACGAGGAGGCCGCGCTGATCAAGCCGGTCGGCCGAGCGCTGCTGCTGCGCGACGCGCTGCGCGCCAATGCGCATGGCGGGCTGGAGTTCGGCCCCGGCGCGCGCGGGTTGCTCAAGGGCGGCGAGACGTTGAGGCTCGTCGTGCCGCCCAAGCGCGAGCGGCGGCGGCGCGGCGGGGGCAATGCCGCGCTCAATCCAAACGGCGATCCGCTATTCGAGGCGCTGCGCAACAAGCGCCGGGAACTGGCACAGGACGGCAATGTCCCGCCCTATGTCATCTTCCACGATTCGGTACTGCGCGACATGGCGGCGCTGCGCCCCGACAGCCGCCAGGCGCTGGGCGCGATCACCGGCGTCGGCACGCGCAAGCTGGAGGCTTATGGCGACGCGTTTCTGGCGGTGATCGCGCAGGCAGGCTAAAGGTAGCGCCATGGACATTCGACCGATTACCGACCGCATTGCGGTCGCACCGCAAATCCAGCCGGGCGACGTCGCAAGCCTCGCCGCCGACGGCTACACCGCGATCGTCAACAACCGCCCCGATGGCGAGGATGCGGGCCAGCCGAGCGGCGACGCGATCCGCGCCGCCGCCGAGAGCGCGGGGCTGGCCTATACCGCGATCCCGATCACCCATGCCGGGTTCTCGTTGCCGCAGGTCGATGCGATGACCGCCGCAATCGATGCCAGCGAGGGCAAGCTGCTTGCCTATTGCCGTTCGGGAACGCGTTCGTGCAATTTGTGGGCGCTGGCGGCTACCAAGGCGGGCGACGAGCCCGATGCGATCGTCGCGATGGGGCAGGCGGCGGGGTACGACCTGACCGGTATCCGACCGTTACTCGACCAATTGGGCTCGGCGCGGTGAACTGGACGCTGCTGGTCGGGTCGCTCGGGGCGATCCTGGCCTTGGCGGGAACGGCGCGGTGGCTGGGGCTGGGCGGTATCGCGATCGCCGACGATGCGCAGGCGATCGCCGCGGCACAGGCAGCGGTCGCCGGGTTCGAAGCGATTGCCGCGCAGGTCGATCGCGAGGGCCGGGCGGCACTGGTCGAGGGTGCCGACGGAAGTGCGGTGGTGCTCAAGGCCGCAGGCGCGCGGATCGCCGCGCGGCACCTGCAACCGCCGATCCGCACCGCCGACACCGATGAGGGGATCGTCGTCGAGACCGGCGACCGCTGGTTCGGCTATGTCGCGATCCGCGATTAGGCTGGGCGGGGCAGGGACACTGGCGCGGCAACTGACACGCATGTAAGCTGCCGTCGATGCCCGATCTGCCCAGCCCCGTCGATCTAGCGATCCCCGCCTTTGTCGCGCTGGTGTTCGCCGAGATGCTGGTCGCATGGGCAAAGGACCGCAGGCGGTATTGCCCCAGCGACACGCTGACCTCGCTCGGGCTCGGCCTGGGCAGCACCATTGCCGGTATCCTGTCGGGCGGGCTGGTGTTCGCGCTGGCGACATGGGTCCACCAGTTCGCGCTGTTCGATATCGGCTATGCGTGGGGATGGTTCGTCGTCGCGTTCGTGCTCGACGACCTGGCTTACTATGCCTTCCACCGGTCGGCGCATCGCGTGCGCTGGTTTTGGGCGAGCCATGTCATCCACCATTCGAGTCAGCATTATAACCTGTCGACCGCGCTCAGGCAGACCTGGACCGGCTTCTTCTCTCTGGGTTTCCTGTTCCGGCTGCCGCTGTTCCTGATCGGCTTTCCGCCGGCGATGGTCTTCTTCGTCGCAGGCGTGAATCTGGTCTATCAGTTCTGGATCCATACCGAGGTGATCCACCGGATGCCGAAATGGTTCGAAGCGGTGATGAACACGCCGTCGCACCACCGCGTCCATCACGCCACCAACCCGCGCTATCTCGACCGCAACTATGCCGGCGTGTTCATCGTCTGGGACAGGCTGTTCGGCACCTTCGAGCCCGAGCGCGACGACGATCGGCCGCGCTACGGCATCGTCAGGGACCTCGGCAGCTTTAACATATTGTGGGCGGCGTTCCACGAATGGATCGGCATCGCCCGCGACGTGTGGCACGCACCGTGGCGGCACAAATGGAATTATATCGCGCGCGAACCCGGCTGGAGCCATGACGGCAGCCGCGACACCTCGGACGCGATCCGCGCCCGCTGGCAGGCAAAGAACGAAGCGGAGGGGAAATGGACGCAGTCGACTTCATCGTCGTCGGAGCCGGATCGGGCGGCAGTGCGGTTGCCGGGCGGCTGAGCGAAGACGCCAATCGCACGGTCGCGCTGCTCGAGGCGGGCGGGCGCAACACCTCGCTCAAGACCGTGATGCCCGGCATGATGCCGTTCCAGTCGGAGGGCACCAACTGGCGCTATGAGACCGTTCCGCAGCCGGGGCTGAACGGCAGGCGGGGCTATCAGCCGCGCGGCAGGGGATTGGGCGGATCGAGCGCGATCAACGCGATGCTGTATCTGCGCGGATGCCGGTGGGACTATGACAATTGGGCAGCGATCGGCGCGACCGGCTGGGGCTATGACGACGTTCTGCCCTATTTCAAGCGCGCCGAGCATAATGTCCGTGGGGGAGACGCGTATCACGGCGCCGATGGGCCCTTATGGGTCAGCGACCAGAACCACGCGCATTCGGGAAGCGAAGCGTTCCTCGATGCCGCGCAGGCGCTGCAGATGCGGCGCAATCCCGATTTCAACGGCGCCGAGATCGAGGGCGTCGGCCTGTATCAGGTAACGCAGCGAAACGGCGAACGCTGGAGTGCGGCGCGGGCATATCTCGGCGACGGCAAGCATCCCGCCAATCTGAAGGTGCTGACCGACGTCCTTGTCGAGCGGGTGCTGTTCGAAAATGGACGCGCGGTGGGCGTCACCTATCGCCAGGGCGACACCATCCACACGCTGCTCGCGCGTGGGGGCGTGGTGCTGGCGGGCGGCGTGTTCGCGACACCGCAATTGTTGATGCTGTCGGGGATCGGCCCCGGCGAGCATCTGCAACGCCACGGCATTCCGGTGGCAGTCGATCGCGCTGCTGTCGGAACCAACCTTCAGGATCATATCGACTATGTCGCCGCGTTCGAGACCGAGGGCTCGCTGTTCCTCGGGCGGTCGCTGGCGGGCAGCGTCAAGTCGCTGCGGGGCATCGCGCGCTGGCTGCGCAACCGCACCGGTCCGATGACGACGCCCTATGCCGAGGCCGGCGGCTTCGTGAAGACCGATCCGACCGCACCCGCGCCCGATGTCCAGTTTCACTTCCTGATCGCGATCGTCGAGGACCACGGACGCACGCAGGTCGCCGGGCACGGCTATAGCTGCCACGCCTGCGTGCTCAGGCCGGAAAGTTCGGGGACGGTGCGGCTGGCGACGAACGACGTCGCCGACGCGCCGCTGATCGACCCGCAGTTCCTGTCCGACCAGCGCGATGTCGAAACATTGAAGCGCGGGGTGCGCTCGATGTACCGCATCCTCCAAACGCCGCCGATGACCGGTTATCGCGGGCGCGATCGCTATCCGGTCAATCTGGACGACGATACCGCGTTGGAGGCGCTGATCCGGCAGCGCGCCGACACCGTGTACCATCCGGTCGGCACCGCGCGGATGGGGTCCGACGCGGATGCGGTCTGCACGCCGCAGCTCGGCGTTCGCGGCGTCGATCGCCTGTGGATCGCCGACGCGTCGGTGATGCCGAAACTGGTCTCGGGCAACACCAATGCGCCGTCGATCATGATCGGCGAGCGCGCTGCGGAATTCATTCGCACCGCGACCGCTTAAGATCGCTCAGGCCGCGATCGGAAAGCGCATCAGCCGCGTGTCCGTCGCGATCAGCGCCTGCGCCCCGCGTCCGACGGCACGCACGATCTCCGGGTGGTCGGCGTCGAGCCCGCCAGTCAGCGAGCCGAATGCGGGCAGGATCAGCTTGGTCGGCGTCGCCACAAAACAGCGCCGCGCGATCCGCCGTCCGCGCACGGTGACGCGCAGCTTGGGGTGGAAATGTCCCGAAATTTCCGGCCGCGGCTCGCCCGGCTCGGCTTCGTGGCGCAGCATCAGGCCATCGACCATCGCTTCGCGCACGATGCGCCCGCCGCAATGGTCGGTCATGCCGGCATCGTGGTTGCCGGTGATCCACGTCCAGTCGAGCGCGCCGGTCAGCGCGCGCAGCCGGGCCTGCGCCTGGCCGGGAAGCCGCTCGCAACCCGCTGCGTCGTGGAAGCTGTCGCCCAGGCACCACAAAGCGCGCGCGTCGCAGCGCGCCACCACCGCTTCGAGATCGTCGAGCGTCATCAGCGAATCATAGGGCGGCAGCATCTGGCCGAACTGCGCGAACCAGCTCGCCTTTTCGAAATGCAGGTCGGCGACCAGCAGGGCGCGATGCAGCGGCCAGAACAGCGCGCCTGCCCCGAGCGCCAGGAAATCGTGACCGCCGAACGAAAAGGGAACCATGGTTTCGCTATGACGGCATGGACGCACGATCACAAGCCCGGCGGCGCACCGCGGCGACGCAAATCGGCGGGAAGCCGGAAGGTAACCGCGCGGTTCGCGAAATCGATATCGACCTGCCGGAACAGCCGCATCGCATCCATGCCGAGCAGGATCGCGGGTCGTCGGTCCAGCCCGAGCCGCCGGAACGGTGCCGCATCGAGAAACGCGATCGGGATGTCGCGAAAGGTGATCCCGCCGACCGACAATTGCGGGACCGCATGATAGTCGGCCCCGATCTGCTCGCCGGTCACGCTAGTCAGCTCGATCCGGCGCAGCATGCCGCGGCGTCCCGCGATCGCGCGCTGCAGCGCGAGGTTGCCGATGCTGACGCCGGTGCCGGTGTCGAGGATGACGTCGACCCGCTGCGAACCCAGCCGCGCCTCGGTCAGGATCAGCTGGCCAAGCAGCGACCGCGCGCGCACGATGATCTCGTCGGGCTTCGGCCGCGCGGGCGCCCGGCGCCGCGCGTCGCGCACCACCATCGACCGCGCGTCGAAATCGATCGACACGGCGCGGCCTGCCAACGTGTCGAGCCCGATCAGCCCGGCCGCGCCCAGATCGATGGCATCGAGCGCCGGTGCCTCGATCGACCCGGTCGCGGCAAGCGCGTCGATCGCGATGGTCGGCACGATCACGGTCGCGGCGGGAGTACGGCCGGTAATCGTGGTCAGCACCACCCGCCTGCCCGCGGCAAGATCAAGCGTCCGCGCCAGTTCGTGCGAGACCACCGTGCGTTCGGATCCGGTATCGAGGATGAAGCGATATGGCCCTTGCCCGCCGATCGAGACGGGTAGGGTGATGCGATCGCCGAGCAGCGCCAGCATCACCAGCTGCACCGAATCCTCGACCGGGCTCACCGGCACCGATGCCGGCGCTTCGGCTGGGACGGAGGGGAGCGTCTGCGTGGATGCGGGCGCGGCGATCAGCAGCGCGGACAGGATAGTCGCGGTGGCCCGGCGGGACATGGCGCATGATAGGCCTGCGGGCACCCCGCCGCAATCGCCGCTGCCGCTCAGTCGGGCCGCATCGCCTCCGCCGCGAGAATTTCGGCTTCCTCGAGCAAGGCGTCGTCGGTCGATCCCTGCGACACTTTTTCGCGGCCGATCAGCACCAGCACCGGCACCGCCAGAGGACTGATGCGGTCGAGATCGACATGCACCATCGTGCCCGCCGCGCGTTCGAGCAGGCTGGCGAGCCGCCCGACATCGGTCATCCGCGCGCGCGCATCTTCCCATGCCGCCTGCAGCATCAGATGCGTCGGCTCGTATTTGCGCAGCACGTCGTAGATGAGGTCGGTTGAGAAGGTGACCTGCTTGCCGGTCTTCTTCTTGCCGGGATGGTTGCGCTCGACCAGCCCGCCGATCACCGCCACTTCGCGAAACGCGCGCTTGAGCAGGCTCGACGATTGCACCCAGCTGACGAATTCGTCTTCGAGGATATCGCTGGAAAACAGCGCCGCCGGATCGGTGATCGGCTCCAGCCCGTAACAGGCGAGCGCATAGTCGTTCGACACGAAGCCGACCGGCTTGAGTCCCAATGCCTCCATCCGCCGGGTGATCAGCATGCCGAGCGACTGGTGCGCGTTCCACCCCTCGAAGCTGTACGCGACCATATAATGCCGCCCCTCGCGCTCGAACGTCTCGACCAGCAACTCGCCGGGCTTGGGCAGCAGCGAGCGGCGATCCTGCATCTCCAGCCATTCGCGTACGTCTGGCGGAAATCGCGGCCATTCGCTGCGGTCGTGCAGGAAACCGCGGACGCGATCGGCAAGGTTGGTCGACAGCGGCATCCGGGACCCGCCATAGGTCGGGACCCGCGCCGGCCGCGCGGTCGCGCGTACCACCAGGTCGAGCTCGGTCATCCGCTCGACCTCGAGGCTCATCCCCGCGAAGAAAAAGGTGTCGCCCGGCGACAGCGTAGAGGCGAAATATTCCTCGACCTTGCCCAGCTTGCGCCCGTTCTTGAACCGCACATCGAGCATGTCGGCCTCGACGATGATGCCCGCGTTCAAGCGGTGCTGCGTGACGAAGCGCGGATGCGCTACCCTCCACAGGCCGTCGCCGTCACGCGTCAACCGCTTGAAACGGTCATAGGCGCGCAGCGCGTAGCCGCCGTCGGCGATGAACTGGAGGACGCGGTCGAAGACCTCTTGCGACAGCGCCGAATAGGGCAATGCTGCGCGAACCTCGTGCAGCATAGTCGCAGCATCGAACGGGGCGGCGCAGGCACACGCCATCAGATGCTGCGCAAGGACGTCGAGCGCGCCGGGGCGAAAGATATCGGGGTCGAGCTCGCCCGCCTCGACCGCGTCGAGCGCGGCGCGCGCCTCGAGATACTCGAAGCGATTGCCCGGCACCAGCACCGCTTCGGACGCCTCGTCGAGGCGATGGTTGGCGCGGCCGATCCGTTGCAGCAGCCGCGACGAGCCCTTGGGCGCACCCATCTGCACGACGCAATCGACATCGCCCCAATCGACTCCTAGGTCGAGGCTGGCGGTGGCGACCAGCGCGCGCAGGCGACCATCGGCCATCGCGCCTTCGACCTTGCGCCGTGCCTCGCGCGACAGGCTGCCGTGATGCACCCCCATCGGCAGGTTCATGTCGTTCGCCTTCCACAGGTCCTGGAAGATCAGTTCGGCCAGGCTGCGGGTGTTGCAGAACACCAGGGTCGTGCGGTGCGTCTCGATCTCGGCCATCACCTGCGCCGCGGCATAGCGCCCCGAATGCCCCGACCACGGCACGCGGTCCTGCGGCAGCAGGATGGCGATGTTGGGATCGGCGCCGGGCTCTCCCTCGACCAACGTGACCGTGTCGATGTCGCCGTCGGGGGCGAGCCACGCGCGATAGCCGTCGGTATCCGCGACCGTCGCCGACAAAGCGGTGCGGCGCATCGCTGGCGCGATCGCCTGCAGCCGCGCCATGCCCAGCGCGAGCAGGTCGCCGCGCTTGCCGGTGGCAAAGGCATGGACCTCGTCGACGATGACGCAGGCGAGCCCAGCGAACAGCCTGAAGCTGTCGGGATGGCTGAGCAGCAGGCTGAGCGATTCGGGCGTGGTCAGCAGGATGTTGGGCGGCTTGGCCCGCTGCCGCGCCTTGCGGTCGCTGGGCGTATCGCCGGTGCGCGCCTCGACGGTGATGTCCAGCCCCATCTCTTCGATCGGGGTGAGCAGGTTGCGTTGCACGTCGATCGCCAGCGCCTTGAGCGGCGAGATGTACAGCGTGTGGATGCCGCCGCGCGGCGCGGCGACAAGCTCGTCGAGCGTCGGCAGGAAACCGGCGAGCGTCTTGCCCGCTCCGGTCGCGGCCACCAGCAGCGTGTGCCGCCCCGTCCGCGCCGCCGCCAGCATCTCGATCTGGTGTCGCCGCGGCCGCCAGCCCCTTCCGGCGAACCAGTCGGCAAGCGGCGCGGCAAGATCGGTCGGGGCAGGCGCGTCCGCGGCTTTCATCCGGGGCTCAGATGGGCGCGCGCGGCGCGGCGATCAACGGGTTTCGTTCGCCTTGTCGAGGCGATCCTGCTCCTCGTACATCGCCCGCGTTGCGGCTTCGTTCGCGGCTTCCTGCGCCTTGGTCATGCGGTTGTTGCGCATCGCCCACACGATCGCGACGACCAGCACGACCGGCCCGACGATCGTCAGCACTCCCCACAGGCTCGAAGTATCGAACATGGCGCGTTCCTCATTGTGTCGCTGCGTCAACGTACCACCCGGGAAGTTCGATCCGGTTGGATTCGCGGCGCAACGCGCCATATCGCGCCGATGACCCGTTTAGGCGACTGGATCGAACCTCACCCCACCGGCATCTACGTGCCCGCCGCCGATGCGTGGATCGATCCGTCGGTGCCGCAACCGCGCGCGCTGGTGACGCACGGCCATGCCGATCACGCGCGCGGCGGGCATGGCGAAGTGTGGGCGACGCCGGAGACGCTGGCGATCATGGGCGTCCGCTATGGCGACCAGAGCGGCCGCCCGGTCGGCTATGGCGAGACCTTGCGGGTGGGCGAGGTCGACGTGTCGTTCGTGCCTGCCGGCCATGTACTGGGATCGGCGCAGATCGTGCTCGACCATCGCGGCGAGCGCGTGGTGGTGTCGGGCGACTATAAGCGCCGCGAGGATCCGACCTGCGCGCCGTTCGAGGTCGTGCCGTGCGACATCTTCGTCACCGAGGCGACGTTCGGACTGCCGGTGTTCCGCCATCCCGAGACGCATGACGAGATGGACAAGCTGCTGGCCGCACTGCGCGCCGAACCCGATCGCTGCATCCTAGTCGGCGCCTATGCGCTGGGCAAGGCACAGCGGGTGATCCGCGAATTGCGGGTGATGGGGTTCGACGATCCGATCTACCTGCACGGCGCGCTGCAGCGCCTGTGCGACCTGTACGTCGCGCATGGCATCGATTTGGGCGAATTGCGCCCGGCGACCGAGGCGAGCAAGGCCGAACTGGCCGGACGCATCATCCTGGCACCGCCGGGGGCGCTCAACGATCGCTGGTCGCGGCGGCTGCCCGATCCGATCACCGCGATGGCCAGCGGCTGGATGCGCGTGCGCCAGCGTGCGCGCCAGCGCAACATCGAGCTGCCAATCCTCTTGTCCGACCATGCCGACTGGGACGAACTGACCACCACCATCCGCGAGATCGCCCCCAAGGAGGTGTGGGTGACGCACGGCCGGGAGGACGCGCTGGTGCACTGGTGCGGGCTGCACCAGATCAAGGCACGCGCGCTTGACCTGGTCGGGTTCGAGGACGAGGACGACTGACCGTTGCTTTTTGGGGTCGAGTCGTGATTTTCCAGTCGCTTGCCATTGCCTTCGTTCTTACCGCATCGCCGCCTGTCCACGACGTCCCGCCGGCGCTGGTCGACGATCTGCGGACCCTGTCGAGCGCGCGCATGCAAGGGCGCGCTCCGGGGACGATCGGGTCGGAGCGAGCGCGCGAATACATCGCCGATCGGCTCCGCGCGATCGGGGTCGGGCCGCTCTACAATCGATACGAGCGCCCGTTTGCCGTCCGCGAGCCGAAGCGGACGGTGCGCGGTACCAACCTGCTGGCGGTGATCGAGGGCACCGACATGACCAGCGACCGGGTAGTCGTGCTCGGCGCGCATTACGATCATTGGGGGTTTCGCAAGGGCAAGCTCTACCCCGGCGCCGACGACAATGCCTCGGGGGTCGCCGGGTTGCTCGCAGTGGCTGCCGCGCTCAAGGCCGATCCGCCGCGGCATCGCACGATCCTGGCATTCTGGGACGGGGAGGAACTGGGCTATTTCGGGTCGAAGGCGTTCGTCGCCGACCCGCCGGTACCGCTCGATCGCATCGCGCTCAACATCAACCTCGACATGATCTCGCGCAGCGACAAGGGCGAGCTCTATGCCGTTGGCGGGCAGAGCTGGCCGGTGGTGCAGTCGATCCTCGACGACCTTGCCAAGACCGCACCGGTGACGCTGAAATTCGGGCATGAGGGGCCACCTTGGGAAGGCTCGGACGTGTGGATCGACGGGTCCGACCATTATCAGTTTCACCTCAAAGGTATTCCCTTCGTCTATTTCGGGGTCGAGGATCATCCCGATTATCATCAGCCGAGCGACACGTTCGACAAGGTGCCGCTCGACTTCTACGCGCGCTCGGTGGCGACGGTCGAAGCGGCGGTGCGGGCATTCGATGCCGGGCTCGACACGATCCCGCGCGAGCACGTCCCGCCGCCGGTGGTGGATGAGGACGACTGACGCGGGCGCAGTCGGTTGGTTTCTACCCCGTTCGCTCGAAACGAACGAATTTCTAGCTGGAAGGATCGAACCCCGCCCGCTTCGCCAGCCACCGCGCCGCGGCATCGGGACTCGTCTTGTCCACGTCGCGATCGACCTGGAGGTTCGCCGCGCGCATCGCCTCGACGTCGATCGCGCCGACTAGCGGCTGCAGCGCGGCGACGAAGCGCGCATCGTCGGCGCGATCGGGCGCGACCATCAGGATCGCGTCGTAGCCGGGGATCGCGCCCTTGGGATCGGTCAGCACCTTGAGGTCCTGCGCGGCGATGCGGCCGTCGGAGCTGAATGCCGAGATGACGTCGGCCCGCCCGCCCGCGATCGCGCGATACATGAAGGTGGGGTTGAATGCCTGCGCCGCGGCGAAGCGCAGCGGATAGGCGCGCTTGATCGCGGCCCATTCGGGACGCTCGAGGAATTCGAGATCGGTGCCGAACGACAGCGACGGCGATGACCGCGCAAGATCGTCCAGCGTGGCGATCCCGCGGCGCTCGGCATCGGTGCGGCGCATCGCAAAGGCATAGGCGTTTTCGAACCCCAGCGATCCGAGCAGCCGGACGCCATGCTCGGCCTGCGCCCAGTCGCCGATCCTCGCCACCATCTCGGGGCGTGGCGGAATGTCCTGGCGCCGCATCTCGTTGGTCCAGATCGTCCCCGAATAATCGACATAGACGTCGATATCGCCGCTCGCGAGCGCGCCGAACACCACCGCCGATCCGAGGCCCTCGCGATAGCGCACGCGATATCCCGCGTCCTCGAGCCGGTGACCGATCAGGCGCGCGAGGATGAACTGTTCGGAAAATCCCTTGGCACCGATCGTGACGACCCGGCCGCCACTCGGCAGCGCGGGGACGATCGCGATGCCGATCCCGACCAGCAACGCGGCGAGGCTGCCCCACACCTGCCAGCGCCGCCGCGCGCGGATGCCATGCTCGGCAGCGCCCAGCAGCAGGTCGACCACCAGCGCCAGCCCCGCCGCGGCGATGCAGCCCGCGACCACCAGCGTCCAGTTCTGGGTCTGCAGCCCGGCAAAGATCAGGTCGCCCAGGCTCGGCTGGCCGACCGTGGTCGACAATGTCGCGGCGCCGATCGTCCATACCGCCGCGGTGCGGATGCCCGCCATCAGCACGGGCAGCACCAAAGGCGCCTCGACCAGCCGCAATTTCTGCCGCGGCGTCATGCCGACGCCGTCGGCGGCCTCGAGCACTGCCGGGTCGAGCTGCGCCAGACCGGTGACGCCGTTGCGCAGGATCGGCAGCAGCGCATAGAGCGCCAGCGCGAGCAGCGACGGCAGGAAGCCGAGCGCCGGGATGCCGCCGCCGACCAGCGCCGACAGGCTGAGCAGGATCGGATAGAACAGCGCCAGCAACGCGAGCGCAGGGATAGTCTGGACAAGGCTGGCGAAACCGAGCGTGACCCGCGCGACAGTGGCGCTGCGCGCCGACCAGATGGTCAGCGGCAGCGCGACGAGCAGCCCCAGCAGCAGCGCCGCCGCCGAAACCAGGACATGGTCGGCGAGCAGGCCGGGTACGCGCGCGAAGGCGTCGGTCATGCGCCGCGCTCCAGCTCGGCAAGGCGGTGCGCCTGGGTGCGCGGTACCGCGACCAGCGCATCGGCGACCGGACCGCCTTCGCCGGCCAGCAGCGCGTGCGGCGCGGCGTCGGCGGCGATCCTGCCGCCGTCCATCACCAGTACCCGGTCGGCGAGCAGCAGCGCTTCGGCCATGTCGTGGGTGACGAGGATCGTCGTCAGCCCGAGCCGGTCGTGGAGGGTGCGGATCGCCTGCCCGAGCCCGTCGCGCGTCACCGGGTCGAGCGCGCCGAACGGCTCGTCCATCAGCATCAGGCGGGGTTCGGTGGCGAGCGCGCGCGCGACCCCGACGCGCTGCGCCTGCCCGCCCGACAGCTCCGCCGGCATGCGCCGCGCGAATTCCGGCGGCAGCTCGACCAGAGCGAGAAGATCGGCGACACGCGCGGCGGCACCGGTTTCGCCGGTCAGCCTGAGTCCGATCGCGACATTCTCGCCGACGCTCATATGCGGGAACAGCCCGACATTCTGGAATACATAGCCGATGCGGCGACGGATCAGGTGCGAAGGATCGTCCGCAACCGGCCGGCCATCGATCGCGACGCTGCCTGCGCTGGGTTCGATCAGGCGGTTGACCATCTTGAGCAGCGTCGACTTGCCCGAACCCGACGCGCCGACCAGCGCGACGAAGCTGCCCGCGGCGATCTCGAGCGAGACGGCATCGACCGCGGTGACGCGCGCCGAATAGCGCTTGGTGACCTCGCGAAAGGCGACCGAAGGACCGGTTTGTGCTGGCATCGCCGCGCGTTGTGCGGGATGACGGCGGCAAGGTCAAAGGAAGCGGACATGGCAAAGGCGATCTTCGTGACGGGCGGCGCCTCGGGAATCGGCCTTGCGGCGGCCAAGCGCTTTGCCGCCGAAGGCTGGCGCGTCGGACTGGCCGACGTGAATGCCGCCGCGCTAGGTGCTGTGCGCGGACAGATCGAGGGCGCGAGCGTGTACGTCATGGATGTCCGCGATCGCGCGGCATGGACCCGCGAACTTACAGCGTTTGCGGGTGGGGACGGCATCGACGTCGTGTTCAACAATGCCGGCATCGCCAGCGGCGGCCCGTTCGTAGACACGCCCGACGACGAGATCGACCGTGTCGTCGCGATCAACTTCATGGGCGTCGTCAACGGCGCGCGCGCGGCTTATCCGTTTCTCAAGCAGCGACCAAGCGCCTGCCTGCTCAACACCGCGTCGGCGGCGGGGATCTATGGCACGTCGGGCGCGGCGATCTATTCGGCGACCAAGTTCGCGGTGCGCGGTCTGACCGAGGCGCTCGACGGCGAATGGCGCGCCGACGGCATCAAGGTCCGCTCGCTGATGCCCAGCTTCATCGAGACGCCGCTGCTCGATGCAAGCGTGACCGGATCGAACCAGAATGTGCGGCAACGGGTGCTCGCGGCGGGGCTGGAACTGACCCCGGTGGACACCGTTGCCGACGCCGCATGGGGGGCGGTGCACGGCGATGCAGTCCACACGGTGGTGGGCAAGACGGCGCGGCGATTGAAGTTCGCGGCGCGCTGGATGCCGGGGTCGCTGCGCCGACAAATGGGTCGCCGCTTCTAGCATCGCTGCGATTGCTCAGCGATTGCTCACCCGCCGCTCATGACCTTCATCGCAGTGTCGGTCAGCCTGTCCGCCATCGCAATCGTGAAAGGCAAGACAGATGGCATCCGGCATCAGCAACAACCGCGGCCGGCAACCCGGCATTCTCTGGCGCATCGTCGGCTGGGGATTTGCGGCGGCGCTGCTGGCGCTGCCGCTGGTCGCGCGCTGGCCGTGGACCGCTCCCGACTTCGCATTCGCCGCGGTGATGATCGGCGGGGTGGGGATGCTGTTCGAGATCGCGGTTCGCTTTACAACCAACCTCGCCTATCGCGCCGGCGTAGCGGCCGCGCTGGTGGCCGGGTTCCTGCTGGTGTGGATCAATGCCGCGGTCGGCATCATCGGCGACGAGGGCAATCCCGCGAACCTGATGTATGCGGGCGTGGTCGGGATCGCGCTGATCGGCGCGATGGCGGCGCGCGGACGGCCCGGGGGCATGGTGCGCGCGATGGCGTCGGCGGCGATAGCGGTGGCGCTGATCGCCGCGATCACGCTGCGTGCGGGGCTCGGCGGGACCGAACCGCCGGGGGCACTGGGCGTGCTGGTGCTCAACGGCTTTTTCGTCGCGCTGCTGTCAGGATCGGCAGCTTTGTTCCGGGCAGCGGCACGGTCCGCCTAGAGCGGCAGCGCCATCACCCAGTCCTGGTAGGTCGCGCTGCCGACCGCGAAGCTGCGCGTGCCGATGACCGCAAAGCCTTCGCGGCGATAGAAGGCAATGGCGCGGGCATTGCCCTGATAGACGCCAAGCAGCAGCCGTGCAGCGCTGCCGTTGCGGGCATGCGCCGCCGCCGGGGCCAGCAGCGCCGCGCCGATGCCGCTGCCCTGAAACCGCGACAGCGCGTAGATGCGCTTGAGTTCGATATCGCCCGCCTGCGCCCCGGGCAGGTCGGGCGGGCAAAGCAGGCTGTAGCCGACGGGTGCGCCGCCGATTTCTGCAAGCCAAGCGGCGGCATCGCGCTTGGCGAGCAGCGCGCGATAGGTCGCGGCGTCATGCTGGCCCAGGCAGTGCGCGACCACGGCATCGCCATCGATCACGCCCGCAAAGGCATCGAGGAACGTCGCCGCGCCGACGACCGCCAATCGATCGATATCGTCCGCGGCGGCGCGGCGGAGCGTCCAGCTCATTCGACCAGCGCGTCGATCGCCTGCGCCATCTCGATATCGCGCCCCGACAGCCCGCCTGCGTCGTGCGTGGTCAGCACGATCTCGACCCGGTTCCACATGTTCGACCATTCGGGATGATGGTCCAGCTTTTCCGCGATCAGCGCGACCTGCGTCATGAAGCCGAATGCCTGGCTGAAATTGTCGAAGGTGAAGCCGCGCACGATCGCATCGCGCGCCTCGTCATTGTCCCAGTCGGGCAGGCCGTCCAGCGCCTCGACCCGTTCGGCCTCGCTCAGTTGCTCGGTCATATGCCCTCCTTGCCCGTTGGGCTGCACCATGCCTATGAACCGGGGCATGGAGCAAGGCCGCACCGCGCCCGACCTGCAGACGATCGAGGCGCTGGCGCGCGCCGCGCTCGCGCGCATTCCGGCGCCCTTTGCGGAGCATCTCGCCGACGTCGTACTGGTGGTCGAGGAATTCGCCGACGACGCGACGCTGGATGCATTGGGGATCGAGGAGCCGATCGAACTCACCGGCCTGTATCACGGCCGACCGATCGGCGAGAAATCGGCGTTCGACAGCGGCGGCGAGCCGGATCGCATCCATCTCTATCGCGCGCCGATCCTGTGGGAATGGATCGAAACCGGCGTGACGCTCGAAGCCCTGGTCCATCACGTCGTCGTGCACGAGGTCGGGCATCATTTCGGCCTGTCGGACGAAGCGATGCATGCGCTGGAGGACGCGGCCTGACCGCGCTCGGCTTCCGTTCGGTGGCCTGTGCGCGCGGCGGGCGGATGCTCTTCGAGGACGTGTCGTTCGCGCTTGGGCCGAGCGACGCCGCGCTGGTGACTGGGCCGAACGGGGTGGGCAAGTCGAGCCTGATACGGATCGCCGCCGGGCTGCTCCCGCCCGCCGCCGGAATGGTCGAGAGCACCGGCAGCCGCGCGCTGTTGGCGGAGACTGCCGCGCTCGACGGGGAGGTGACGCTGGCGCAGGCGACCGGCTTCTGGGCGCGGATCGATGGCAGTCCGGATGCTGCCATGCCCGCACTGGAACGCGTGGGGCTGGCGCATCTGGCACCCGTGCCGGTCCGTTTCCTGTCGACCGGGCAGCGCCGCCGCGCGGCGATGGCGCGTGTCGCGGCGAGCGATGCGCGGATCTGGCTGCTCGACGAACCTGCGACCGGGCTGGACGCGGCGGCGGTGACCACGCTCGAAGCGCTGATCGCCGGACACCGTGCGCAAGGCGGCATCGTGCTGGCGGCGACGCATCAGCCGATCGCGATGCCGGGCGCGATCGCGATCGAGCTTGCGGCATGATCGCGCGGCTCGCCTGGCGCGAAGTGCGGCGCGCATGGACGAGCGGCGGCGTGCTGCTGCCGGTCGCGTTCTTCCTGCTGGTCGCGATCCTGTTTCCCTTCGCGGTCGGCCCGGACGCCAAGCTGCTCGCGCGGATCGGCGGCGGGGTGGTTTGGGCGGCGGCATTGCTCGCGGCGCTGATGCCGGTCGAGCGGCTGGTCGCGCCCGACATGGAGGCAGGCGTGCTCGATCAACTGGCGGTGCGCGGCGTCCCCGATGCGACCGTCGCGCTGGCCAAGATCGTCGGGCACTGGCTTGGCTTCGGCCCGCCGATCCTGCTCGCGGCGCTGCTCGCTGCGGCGCTGTTCGGGATCGATGCGGCGGCGCTGGGCCGGGTGATGCTCGGCCTGCTGATCGGCACTCCGGCACTGGCCGCGCTGGCGGTGGCGACGAGCGCGCTGGTGGCGGGGTTGCGCGGTGCTGGGGCGCTGGCGGGTCTCGTGATGCTGCCGCTGGCGGTGCCGCTGCTGATCTTCGGCGCAGGCGCGATCGAGGGCGGGGCGGGAAGTTTCAAGCTGCTGGGCGCGGTCAGCCTGCTGCTGCTGGCGGGCGCGCCGTTCGTCGCGGGGGCAGCGATGCGGTTCGGTCGGGAATAGGGTTCAGGCGCGGACTGCCCGTACGAACGCATCGGCGTTGGCGCGCACCTGTGCCGCCGGCATGCCCGCCTTGTACAGCGCAGAGCCCAGCCCGAACCCGGCCGCACCCGCCGCAAGCCACGGTCCCATCGTATCGGGCGCGACGCCGCCGACCGGCAGGATGCGGACGTCCCTGGGAAGCACGGCGCGCATCGCCTTGATCACGACGGGCTGATAGCCCTCGGCCGGAAACAGCTTGAGCGCCGCGGCTCCTGCGTCGAGCGCGGCGAACGCTTCGGTCGCAGTGGCGATACCCGGCATCGCGACCAGACCGCGTGCCGCCGCTTCGCCGATCACCGCCGGGTTGGCGTTGGGCGCGATGATCAGCGTGCCGCCCGCCTCCTCGACCGCCTGCACCGACGCCATGTCGAGCACGGTGCCCGCCCCGACCACCGCCCGTCCCGCGAAGCGCCGGGCCAGTCGCGCGACGCTGTCGAGGGGATCGGGAGAGTTGAGCGGGACTTCGAGGATGCGGAAGCCCGCTTCGACCAGCGCGTCACCGATCGCCTCGACCTCGTGCGGCTCGACCCCGCGCAGGATCGCCACCAGCGGCAGTTCGGCAAAGGCGGCGTCGAATTCCGAACGATGAGTCATGCGCGCAGCTCCTGGATCGCGGTAATGCCGGCGACGAACGCGGCGTGGCTGTCGACGATCCGCGCGCTGCCGCCCAGCGTCTCGATGGCGAGGCGGTAGAGCCCGCCGAGCTCCGGGTCGGCGAGGATGTGGAAATCGCGATCGCCGCCCTCGGCAAGTCGCGCGGCGACGTCGCTGCCGATCAGCGCGCCACTCGCAAACGATGCGGCGTCGTCCTCGGCCAGCCGTCCCAGCACCCCGCCCGCACGGATCCCGAACAGCGTTGCGCCAAGATCGCGCTTCGCGCCCTGGCGCACGCCATCGACAAAGGCCGGGCCGGCGGCGACCGGCGCCGTCATCTGGCGGGCAAGGACGCTATGCGCGCGCAGCATCGCGAACATCTCGCCGGTCATCGCCGTAGTGAAGCTCGTGACCTCTCCGCGCGTGATGGCCGCCCATTTGCAATGCGTGCCCGGCTGGCACAGCATCGCGTCGCGCGGCACCAGTCCGGCTGCGACCGCGCCGAGCAGCTGCACCTCCTCGCCGCGCATCACGTCGCTGCGCTGCTCGGTATCGACAGCGATGCCGGGAACGATGGCGGTGCGGGCGTCGATCGAAAGGCAGTTGGCGGCAAGCACTTCGATGCCGGCGGGCACCGCGACATACGCCGCCTCGCGCCAGCCGATGGTCGAGCCGACCATTCCTGCCATCAACACCGGAAGGTCGCCGCAGCGCTCGCGGATCGCCGCCAGCTCCTGCTCGAATCCGCGACTCTGCATCGCCGCTACCCCGCGGTCGTCGCGCTCGGTCGCCGCGACTGCGCCGTTCTCGATGCGATAGACGCGGCGGTTGGTGGTGCCCCAGTCGATCGCGAGGAACGGCGCGGTCATCGCTTCACCACATCGACGCGTAAAGCGCGATGACAATGCCGACGATCGCGAAGGCCGCGACGTTGAAGCTCGACGTCGTGCGGAACGTCACGCCCTCGGCGGTGATGCGGTCGCTGCCCGCCGCGCCGGGCCTGACCAGCGACAGCACGATCGCCAGCACCAGCGCGATCACGAAGACGAGGCCCATGCGGTTGATGAACGGCATTTCGGGCATGCCGACCTTGAACAGGTACGAGAGCACGACCGACGCGACCGCGGCGGCGATCGCGCCCCATTCGCTCGCGCGTTTCCAGAACAGGCCGAGCAGGAAGATCACGGTGATGCCGGGTGTGAAGAAGCCCGAGAATTCCTGGATGAACTGGAACGCCTGATCCGACCCGCCGAGCAATGGACGCGCGGTGAACAGCGCGATCACGGTGGCGACTGCCGCCGAACTGCGCCCGATCAGCACCAAATGCTTTTCTTGCCCCGTCCGGCCCGATCCATCCTCGGCCGCCGTCGGCACATTGCGGAATTTGGCATAGAGGTCGAGCGTGAAGATCGTCGCGATCGAGTTGATCTTCGACGCGGTCGACGCGACCACCGCCGCCATCAGCGCGGCGAACACGAGGCCGAGCAGGCCGGTCGGCAGATAGCGCATCATCGTAGGGTATGCTTCGTCGGCCGGGTTCAGCCCGGGCGCGAGGATGACCGCAGCAAGGCCCGGAACGACGACGACCAGCGGCATCAGCAGCTTGAGGAAGGCCGCGAAGACGATGCCCTTCTGCGCTTCGGCAAGGTTCTTGGCGGCGAGCGCGCGCTGGATGATATACTGGTTGAACCCCCAATAGCTGAGGTTGGCGATCCACATGCCGCCGACCAGCACGGCGATTCCGGGCAGTTCCTGATAGCCGACCTCGCCGGGCTCGAGGATCATGTTGAACTTCTCGGGCGCCTGCGCGAGCAATGTCTGGAAACCGGCGAACACGCCCGCGCCGCCGCCGACCTCGTTGAGCGTCAGCGCAGAGATGGTGAGGCCGCCGAGCACCAGCAGCGTGACCTGGACGATGTCGGTCAGTGCCACCGCCTTGAGCCCGCCGTACAGCTGGTACAGCAGCGCGAAGCCGCCGAGCCCGAACAGCGCGACCATCTGATCGACGCCCGCGACCTTGTTGACCGCGATCGAGCCCAGCCAGAGGATCGCGGTGAGGTTGACGAAAACATACAGCGCCAACCAGAAGATCGCCATCAGCGTACGAATGCTGGTGCCGTACCGCTGTTCGAGGAACTGCGGCATCGTGTAGATTTCGTTCTTGAGGAAGATCGGCAGGAAGAACTTGCCGACGATCAACAGCGTGATCGCCGCCATCCATTCGTACGACGCGATGGCCAAGCCCATGACATAGCCGGACCCCGACATGCCGACGATCTGTTCGGCGGAGATGTTCGCCGCGATCAGCGACGCGCCGATCGCCCACCACGGCAGCGACTTGGACGCCAGGAAATAGTCGCTGGTGTCCTTTTCCTTGCCACCCTTCTCGCGCGACACAAACTGCGCGAGGCCGAAGATGAAGATCGCATAGACGATGACGACGACCAGATCGATGGTGCTCAGGCTCATGACGGCGTCGTCCCCTCGTTCCCCGCGCCATGCCGATCGATCGCCGACGCATTGTCCGGATTGATTTATAAGATTTATTGCGCTTGTCTAGCGCGACCTGACCGGCGACGATACGCATGAAACACCCGGCAGACTTTGCAAGGCCTGGTCGAGCCTGGGAAGAGGAGAGCAAGCGCCGATGTCACCGCCCGAAAGCCCCGCGCCCGCCGCGCCGATCCTCGGGCGCAACCTGACCTATGGCATGCTCGACCGTATCGGCCGCGCGATCGTCACCGGCCAGTATCTCGAGCGCAGCTTTCCCACCGAGGCGGAACTCGCAAAGCAGCACGGCGTAAGTCGGTCGGTGACGCGGGAGGCGGTAAAGATGCTGACGGCAAAAGGCCTGCTCAGCGCGCGGCCGCGTCAGGGGACGATCGTCCAGCCGGCAAGCTCGTGGAACCTGTTCGATACCGATGTGCTGCGCTGGCTGCTCGAACGGCAATTTTCGGTCGACCTGCTGCGCCATTTCAACGAGCTGCGCGTCGCGATCGAGCCCGAGGCGGCGGCGCTGGCGGCGCTGCGCAGCGACGACGCCGATCGCGCCGCGATCACCGCCGGGCTGGTCCGGATGACCGCCGCCGAGCGCGGCGACGACGACCCTCTCGAATCCGACATCGCGTTCCACGTCGCGATTCTCAACGCGTCGAAGAATCCGTTCTACCAGCAGTTCCGCGACGTCGTCGAAACCGCGCTGCGCACGTCGATCCGCTTCACCAACCGCATCAAGGGACGCAATGCCAGCATCGACGATCACGCCGTGGTCCACGACGCCATCCAGCAGCGCGACGGCGACGCGGCGCGGGCGGGCATGCGCCATCTGATCGGCGAGGTGCTGCAGCTGATCGAGGGAGCGGGGGACAAGGCGGGGTGAGGGTCGTCAGTGGGATCACTCCTCCTTCTCCGTTGGTTTAGAGCGAAGTCGAGACACCGCCACGGGACGCTTGGATCGCGTTTCTCGACTTCTCTCGAAACGAACGGGTGGAGGTCAGTCGAACAGGCTGGACACCGATGCCTCGTCGGCGATGCGCTTGATCGCTTCGGCCAGCAGCGGCGCGATCGTCAGGTGGCGGATGTGCGGCGCATCCTTGATGACGTCATGGTTGCCGATCGAATCGGTGATCACCAGTTCGCGCAGTTCCGACGCCTCGACCCGCGCGACCGCGCCGCCCGACAGGACGCCGTGGGTGCAATAGGCGACGACGTCCTCCGCCCCCGCAGCCTTCAGCGCGGCGGCCGCGTTGCACAAGGTCCCGGCGGAATCGACGATATCGTCGATCAGGATGCAGAACCGCCCCTCGACCTGGCCGATGATGTTCATCACCTCGGATTCGCCAGGGCGCTCGCGGCGCTTGTCGACGATCGCCAGCGGCGCGTTGTCGAGCCGCTTGGCCAGTGCGCGGGCGCGGACCACGCCGCCGACATCGGGCGAGACCACCATCAGGTTCTTGTCGGAGAACCGCGTCAGGATGTCGGCCGACATCACCGGCGCGCCATAGAGATTGTCGGTCGGGATATCGAAAAAGCCCTGGATCTGCCCGGCATGCAGGTCGACCGACAGTACCCGGTCGGCACCCGCTACCGTCACCAGATTGGCGACCAGCTTGGCCGAGATCGGCGTGCGCGGGCCCGGCTTTCGATCCTGACGGGCATAGCCGAAATAGGGGAGCACCGCGGTGATGCGCCGCGCCGACGCGCGTTTCAGCGCATCGATCATGATCAGCATCTCCATCAGATTGTCGTTGACCGGGTAGGATGTCGATTGCAGCACGAACACGTCCTCGCCGCGGACATTCTCGAGGATCTCGACGAAGATCTCCTCGTCGGCGAAGCGTCGCACGCTGGCCTGGGTCAGCGGTGTCTCGAGATAGTGCGCGATCGCCTGCGCGAGCGGCAGGTTCGAATTTCCGGCCAGAAGTTTCACGCGCGCGCCCTTATGCTGTCCCTTGTCGCAGCGGTGCATAGCTGGCGTGCCGGGGAGGGGAAAGGGGCATTGCCGCTCGTGCGCCCGCGCCCTAGACCGCGGCGATGGCCGCATCCGTCGTCACCCGCTTCGCCCCCAGCCCGACGGGGCACCTTCATGTCGGCAATCTGCGCACCGCGCTGCACAACTGGATGTGGGCGCGGCGGCACGGCGGACGATTTCTGCTGCGCATCGACGATACCGATGCCGAGCGCTCGCGCGAGGACTATGTCGATGCCATCCGCGCCGACCTTGCCTGGCTGGGGATCGAGCCCGACGGCGAGGAGCGCCAGTCGGCGCGCTTCGATCGTTACGCGGAGCGCTTCGACGACCTGGTACGAAGCGGCCGCGTCTATCCGGCTTACGAGACCCCCGAGGAACTCGACCTGCGGCGCAAGATCCTGCTCGGGCGCGGGTTGCCGCCGGTCTATGACCGCGCCGCACTGCGGCTGAGCGATGCCGAGCGCGCCGCGCTGGAGGCGCAGGGGCGGCGCCCGCACTGGCGCTTCCGGCTCGATGCCGCCGCACCGATCGCATGGGAGGATCGCATCCGCGGCCATGCGCAGTTCGATCCTGCCCTGCTGTCCGACCCGGTGATCCGCCGCGGCGACGGGTCGTGGCTGTACCTGCTGCCGTCGGTGATCGACGATATCGACATGGGCATCACCGACGTGGTGCGCGGCGAGGACCATGTCTCGAACACAGCGGTGCAGATGCAGATGTTCGAGGCGCTCGGCGCTGCGCCGCCCGCCTTCGCGCACGAAGCGCTGCTGACCGGCAGCGAAGGCAAATTGTCGAAGCGGCTCGGATCGCTCGGCATCGCGCATTTCCGCGACGCGGGGATCGAGCCGCAGGCGATCGTGGCGCTGCTGGCGCGGATCGGCACCAGTGATCCGGTGGAGCCGCTGGTCGATCCCGAGCCGCTGATCGCCGCGTTCGACTTCGCCCGGTTCGGTCGTGCCCCGGCGCGCTTCGACGAGGAGGAGCTGGCGGCGGTCAACGCTCGGATCGTCCACCAGCTGAGCCACCAGGCGGTCGCCGACCGCTTGCCCTCGGGCATGGGCGAGGCGGCGTGGCACGCGGTGCGGCCCAACCTGACGCGCGTCGCCGACGCCGCCGACTGGTGGGCGGTGATCGAGGGATCGATCGCCACCGCCGGGCAGGACGAGGCCGACCGTCCGCTGCTGGAGCAGGCAGCGGGGATCGCCGCCGGGCTCGACTGGAGCGACCAGCCCTGGGCGGCGCTGACCGGCGCGCTCAAGGCGACGACGGGCCGCAAGGGAAAGGCGCTGTTCCTGCCGCTGCGCCTGGCGCTGACCGGGCGCGACCACGGCCCCGACATGGCTGCGCTCCTCCGGCTGATCGGCAGGGAACGGAGCGTCGAGCGGCTGCGTGCCGCCGCAGCGGGGCCGGGTCAGCGTTTCTGAAATCCACTCTAATGGAAATCGCGCGATCTGGGTAGGATGCGGATGTCGCGCGGGTGGCCGGCATGGCGCGGATGCTGGGGATGGACGAACTCGTCGGCGCGCGACAATTGCGTGCGCACCGGCGCGTCCTGTCCCAGCGTGTCGAGCAGCGGGGTCAGGTCGTCGATGCGCGATGCCATCAGGTGGACGACGCCCTCGGGGCTGCGCTGGACCTCACCGGTGATCGCCATCAGCCGCGCCGCCATCACCTGGCGGCGATAGGTTTCGAACAGCCGTGCCCAGATGACCACATTGACGATGCCGGTCTCGTCCTCGATCGTCACGAAGATCGCGTTGCCCTTGCCCGGTCGCTGACGCACCAGCACGATCCCGGCAGCACACAGGCATTTGCCCGGCTTTGCCGCGGTCACCTTGGCACAGCTGACGATCGAGCGCGCCGCCAGCGTTTCGCGCAGGAAGCGCAGCGGATGGCCTTTGAGCGACAGCCGCGTCATCTGATAGTCGGCGACGACATGCTCGGCCGCCGACATTTCGGGCAGCATGCTGTCCGCTTCCTCGCCCAGTTCGCGCGCGTGCGCCGCGGCGAATAGCGGCAATTCGCGGTCGGGAGTGCGGCGCACCGCCCACAGCGCCTCGCGCCGCCCGGCATCGATCGATCCGAACGCATCGGCATCGGCGAGCAGCCGGAGCGCGCGCTGCGGCAACCCCGCGCGGCGCGCCAGTGCCTCGATCCCGTCGAACCTGCCTTCGGAACGCGCCGCGACGATCGCATCGGCCCAGTCGCGCCGAAAGCCGCTGATCTGGCGAAAGCCCAGCCGCAGCGCGAGAGGGGCTTCGTCATCGCGTTCGATGCGATTGTCCCAGCCGCTGGCATCGATATCGATCGGCCGCACCGCGACGCCGTGTTCGCGCGCGTCACGGACGATCTGTGCGGGGGCATAGAAGCCCATCGGCTGCGAATTGAGCAGCGCGCACGCGAAGATCGCTGGGTGATGGCATTTGATCCACGACGACACATAGACCAGCTTGGCAAAGGCGAGCGCGTGGCTTTCGGGAAAGCCATAGCTGCCGAACCCCTCGATCTGCTGAAAGCAGCGCCGCGCGAAATCGGCGTCATAGCCGCGCGCGGTCATGCCCCCGATCATCTTGGCCTCGAAATCCTCCATTCCGCCGACCCGTCGAAACGTCGCCATCGACTTGCGCAGCCGGTTGGCCTCGCCCGGCGTGAAGCGTGCGGCGACGATCGCCAGCTTCATCGCCTGTTCCTGGAACAGCGGCACGCCGAATGTCTTGCCGAGCAGCTGGCGCAATTCGTCGGGCGGGCCGTGGTCGGGATGCGGCGATGGATATTCGACCGCTTCCTTGCCCGACCGGCGGCGCAGATAGGGGTGGACCATGTCGCCCTGGATCGGACCCGGGCGCACGATCGCGACCTGGATGACCAGATCGTAGAGCGCGCGCGGCCTGAGCCGCGGCAGCATGTTGATCTGCGCCCGGCTTTCGACCTGAAACACGCCGATGCTGTCGCCCTTGCACAGCATATCGAACACCGGCGGGTCGTCGGGCGGGATGCTGTCGAGTGCCCAGTGCCCGAGCCCCTCCGCCTCCATCAGCTCGAAGCTCTTTTGAATGCAGGTCAGCATGCCCAGCGCCAGCACATCGACCTTCATCAGCTCGAGCGCGTCGATATCGTCCTTGTCCCATTCGATGAAGGTGCGGTCCGCCATCGCGCCGTTGTGGATCGGCACCAGTTCGTCGAGCCGCCCCTGCGTCAGCACGAAGCCGCCGACATGCTGCGACAGATGGCGCGGGAATTCCAGGATCTGGTCGACAAGATCCTTCATCTGCGCGATCGCCGGATCGGCCAGGCTGAACCCCGTCTCGGCAAAGCGCCGCTCCTCCATCGCCTGCGCGAAGCTGCCCCAGGTCGTGCTCGACAGCCGGGCGGTCACGTCCTCGGTAAAGCCCAGCACCTTGCCGACTTCGCGCACCGCGCTCCTCGGCCGGTAATGGATGACCGTAGCGGCGATCCCGGCACGCTCGCGGCCGTAGCGGCGATAGATATACTGCATCACCTCCTCGCGCCGCTCATGTTCGAAATCGACGTCGATGTCGGGCGGCTCGTCACGCTCCGAAGACACGAAGCGTGAGAACAGCAGGTCGTAGCGCATCGGATCGACCGCGGTGATGCCGAGCAGGAAGCACACTACCGAATTGGCCGCTGAGCCGCGGCCCTGGCACAGGATCGGCGGCGTCTGCTCGCGCGCGAAGCGGACGATGTCGTGGACGGTCAGGAAATAATAGGCATAGCGCCGCTCGCGGATCAGCGTGAATTCCTCGTAGAGCAGGCGGCACAGTTTCCCGGGCAATCCGCCGGGATACCGGGCGTCCGCCGCGATCAGGACGATATGCTGCAACCAGTCCTGCGGTGCCCAGCCGTCGGGCACGGGTTCGTGGGGATATTCATATTTGAGGTCGTCGAGGGTGAAGGCGATGCGATCGAGCAGCCGGATGGTCTCGTCGATCGCGCCGGGCGCGTCGCGAAACAGCCGCGCCATTTCGGTAGGCGGCTTGAGGTGGCGTTCAGCGTTCGCTTCGAGCACGCGGCCGGCCTCGGCGATCGTCGTGCCTGCCTCGATGCAGGTCAGTACGTCGTGCAGGCGGCGCTGATCGGCTGTGGCGTACAGCGCGTCGTTGGTCGCGAGCAACGGCACACGGGCTGTGTCCGCCACCGCCTGCCACATCGCCAGCCGCCGCGCATCGCTGCCCCGCCGCGGCATCGCCGTGCCGAGCCAGACCCGGCCCGGGGCGACCCTCGACAGCTGCGCCAGCGTCGCTTCGACCGTGTCCGGCGCAGGCGACGGCACCAGCTGCAACGGGCGCGCAGGGGCATCATCGTGGACAAAGCCAACCGGCCGCGCCTGCACCGCCTGTTCGGTCGCCGAACTGGCGGTGAGCACGATCAGCAGCAGGTCTTCGGCATGCCCGAGCAGGTCGGCGAAGCGCAGGATGCATCCGCCCTTGGCCGCGCGCAGATTGCCCAGCGTCAGCAGCCGCGTCAGCCGCCCCCAGCCCAGCCGCGTCCGCGGATAGACGACGATGTCGGGCGTGCCGTCGGCGAACACCAGGCGCGCGCCGACCACCAGGCGGAAATCGATCTCCTCTGCCCGCTCTTCCATCAGCTTGGCACGTGCGTGCTTGAGTGCGGCGTGCGCCCGCACCACCCCTGCGACGCTGTTGCGATCGGCAATGCCGATCCCGGCCATGCCAAGCGCGACTGCCTGAGCGACCATATCGGCCGGATGCGACGCCCCGCGCAAAAAACTGTAGTTGGTCGCCGCGACCAGTTCGGCGAACTCGCTCACGCGAACAGCGCCCTTGAGGGGACAGTGTCGCTCACGCGAACAGTCCGTGCACATACCAGCGCGGATCGGCGGTCTCGCCGTCGTACAGGCCGTGGCGGAACAGCCAGAAGCGGCGGCCGCGGACGTCCTCGACCCGGTAATAATCGCGCGTCAGCCGGTTGCCGCGCACCGGCTTCCACCACTCGGGCGCGATGCGTTCCGGCCCTTCGAAACGGCTGATCTCATGCAGCGTACGGCGCCAGCGAAAACGGCGCGGCGGACCGTCGGGGACTTCGGCGACGACCTCGACCGGCTGCGGCGGATCGAACAGGTGGATCGGGCGGAGCGGGGGTTCTCCCACGGGCGGCGGAGTCCACGTGGCGGCGACCGTCCGGTCGGCGGCGGGCAATGCCAGCACGCCCTGTTCGGGAATATGGCTGTCGGCGGGAACGAAGCGGCGGATGCGTCCGCGCCCCAGCCGGGTGCTCAGCCGATCGACCAGCGCCGCCAGCGCCTGTTCGGCGATCGCGCCGCCCTCGAGCTGGAGCTGCGTCGCCGCGAGCGGCTCGATGCGCGGTACCGCCAGCCGGATCAGGTCGAAACCGAAGCCGGGGTCGATCGGATCGGCAAGCGTATCGAGCCGGTCGCCGAGCAGCCGCATCAGCATGTCGGGATCGCGCATCGGCAACCCGCTTTCGATCGCAAGGTCGCGCACGACACCATCGCTGCGATACAGCCGGATCGCGAAGCGTCGCCCGCCCGCGGCGCGCTGTTCGAGCGCCTGTGCGGCGGTTTCGGCGAGCGTGCGGATCGCCGCCAGCATCGCGTCGGTGCGTGCGACAGGCTCGGCAAAGCGCTGGTCGAAGCGCAATGCCGGAAGCGCGCGGCGCGGCGTGATGCGGCTGTCGGCATCGCCCAGGATGCGCGCGAGCATCGCCGTCGCCGCTTCGCCGAAACGCGCGGCAAGCGGCGCAGTCGGCCGCCGCGCGAGATCGCCGATGCTGTTCAAACCGGCACGGCGCAGCGCCAGCTCGCTGTCCGAATCGAGACGCAAGGCACGAACCGGCAGCCGCAAGATCGCCTGGCGCTCGTCGGCGGCAGGCGCGGTCTGATGGCGGGCCAGCGCCTGCGCGGCTTCGGGCGTGGCGGCGATGGCATGGCGCAGCACCAGCGGCCAGTATGCGAGGCGGCGTTCGACATCGGCGGCCAGCGCGGCTTCGCTGCCATGGGCGTGGATGCAGCCGGTGATGTCGAGCGTGACGCCATCCGGCGGGTCGATCGCCACCAGTGGCGTATAGCGATCGCAGCAATCGGCGACGCGTTCGATCAGCAACTGGTCGGCGAGCGGATCGGCCGGATATGCGACAAGATCGGGGAGCTGCGCGCGCGCATCGGCAAGCGCGGTGCCGGGGGTGATCCCCAACGCCAGCGCGCACGGGTCGGCCGCGACGATCCGCATCGCGCCGCGCTGTTTTTCGGTGAATACGAAAGGGGCGTCAGGCGCTTCTACGCCATTGCCCAGCGCCAGCCGATCCGCCGTCAGGAAGGGAAAGAACAGCGCCAGAAAGCGACGCCGGGTCTTCGAAGCGTCCAAGGTCACGATTCCACTCCACGCGCCATGCGCCGCCGGCCGGGCGGCCGCGCTGGCGGATCAGTTGCAGGTCGAATGCCGGTCGTCCCGGCGCATTGGCGGCCAGCGGCGCTGCCGGTGCGGCGGTGACCGTCCAGCGCGTCTGCGCGGCGCTCGGCATCGGTTCGGCGGCGATGCGCAACATCAGGATGGCGACGCCCGATTGCTGCGCCGCTATGGCCAGCCTCCTGCTGGCGGTCAGGTCGAGAGCGCGCGGATGGCCCCATAGCTCGACCACCGCGACGCCGACCTCGTCGCAGCGCACGATGTCGCCAGCCGCGCGCAGCAATGCCAGCGGATCGGGCAGCACGCCGAGGATCAGCCGCGCCGGGTCGCAGCCGACTTCGCTGAGGCCCGGCGCATGCAGGCTGCCGCCACGATGTTGAGCCTCGCCAAGCCGCAGCCACAAGAGCGTTCCGCCAAGCTGCCGCGCCAGCATCGCGGCAAACCCGGCGGCGCTGCTCGCGTCGTCGCGCTCGATCGCGAAAATCTCGTGCAGGCAGCCGCGCCCCAGCCCGCCGCCCAGCGCTGCGTCGATGGCGCCGATATCGACCGGCGATAGTGCGCCTGCGGCGGACGACCGCGTTTCGCCAAGATCGGCAATGCGCGCACGCAAACTGGCAATCGACTCGGCGGGACCATCCATGTGTTCATGATATGTTCCTTAGCAGCCCCGAGTCAATTTCGAGGTTGCCAAGTGTAGATGCTAAGCCAGAATCCAGACAGCGAAGTTCGCTTCACCCCCGCGACGAATCGCCCTGTGTCCGCGCCATACGCTCGGTATTCGATTGGCATGCCGCGCTGATCGTCGGAAAGGACAGGTCGGTATTGCGCAACAGCGCCTCGTTCATCGCGCTGCGACATGTCGCTGCGCTTTCGTATCTCACCGGCTCGACGCGTGCCTCCTGGCAAGCTGCACCGCTATCGGCACAACCCATGATCGCCATGACATAATAGAGCGGTTCCATCGTCTTCTCCCGTGTCAAGCCATCAACGGGCAGTCTGCGACGAAGGTTCCGATTTTGCGACGAACCGTGCGCGTTGCATCTGCCGGGCGAAGCGCCCACTTGGGCAGCCATGCCGCCGATCCCCGATTCCACCGTCACGACCGAGCGGCCGATGCTGGCGACGATCAAGCGGTTTCTGCCCTATCTGTGGCCCGACGATGCGCCTGCGCTGAAGGTGCGGATCATCGGTGCGCTCGGCTTCGTGCTGCTGTCCAAGATCGTCCAGGTCTATGTCGTGTCGTACACGCTGAAATATGCGGTCGATGCGATGTCGGCGGGCAGCCGCGACGAATTATGGTTCGTCCTCGCGATGGTCGGCGGCTATGCGGCGGCGCGCTTTTCGACGACCTTGTTCGACAATCTGCGCAACACGGTGTTCGAACGCGTCGGACAGGAGGCGACGCGGCGGCTGGCGACCAGCGTGTTCGCGCATCTCCACCGGCTGTCTCTGCGCTTCCACCTCGAACGCCGCACGGGCGCGGTGACCAAGGTGATCGAGCGCGGCACCAAGAGCATCGATACGATGCTGTATTTTCTGCTGTTCAACATCGCGCCGACGATCCTCGAACTGGCGCTGGTGCTGCAGATTTTCGGGTCAAATTTCGGGATGTGGCTGGTCGCCGCGACGATCGCGATGATCATTGTCTACATCTGGTTCACGCGGCTGGTCACCGACTGGCGTGCCGCCCTGCGTGAACGCATGAACAATCTCGATACCGGCGCGGTCAGCCATGCGGTCGATTCGCTGCTCAACTTCGAAACGGTGAAGTATTTCAACGCCGAGGATCGCGAGAGCGAGCGCTATGATCGCGCCGTCACCGCCTATGCCGAGGCCGCGATCAAGAGCGAGAATTCGCTGGCGATGCTCAATGTCGGGCAGTCGCTGATCACCGCGATCATGCTGGGCGGCGGGATGGCAATCGTCGCCTGGGGCTGGGGTACGGGGCGATTCTCGCCGGGCGACGTCATCCAGGTGTCGACGCTGCTCAGCCAGCTGTTCCGCCCGCTCGACCTGCTCGGAATGGTCTATCGCACGATCCGCCAAGGCGTGATCGACATGGGCGCGATGTTTGATCTGATCGACACCGATGCCGAAGTCGTCGACGTACCCGGGGCTCAGCCGCTTGCCGTCCCCAGCGGGCATGTCCGCTTCGAAAATGTCCTATTCGGCTATGATCCCGAACGCGTTATCCTCAAGGGTATCGACCTCGACGTGCCCGCCGGCACGACATTGGCCGTGGTGGGATCGTCGGGCGCCGGCAAGTCCACGCTCGCGCGGCTGCTGTTCCGCTTCTACGATGTCACCGGCGGGCGCATCACCATCGACGGACACGACATCGCCCAGGTCCAGCAAGCGACCCTGCGCGCCGCGATCGGTATCGTCCCGCAGGACACGGTGCTGTTCAACGACACGATCGGCTACAACATCGCCTATGGCCGCGCCGAAGCCTCCGCCGACGAGGTTCGCGCAGCCGCCCGCGGCGCCGCGATCGGCGACTTCATTGAAAGCCTACCCGACGGGTACGAGACCCGCGTCGGCGAACGCGGGCTCAAGCTGTCGGGCGGCGAGAAGCAGCGCGTCGCGATCGCGCGGACATTGCTCAAGAACCCGCCGATACTGATCCTCGACGAGGCGACCTCCGCGCTCGACAGTCGTACCGAGGCCGATATCCAGGCAACGCTGGAAAAGATCGAGCGTGGCCGCACCACCATCGTCATCGCACACCGATTGTCGACCGTGGTCGATGCCGACCGCATCGTCGTGCTCGATGCCGGCGAAGTGGTCGAGAGCGGCACGCACGCCGAACTGCTGCGCAAGGGCGGGCTCTATGCCGAAATGTGGATGCGTCAGGCGCAGGAACGCGACACTGCGCTGGCAGCGGAATGAAGGAGGACCGGATGAGCGACGCCAAGAAGGACGTACCCTGGGCAGGCATGGCGCTGGCGGCGGCGGGAGCGGTCGGCGGCGGCTTGGCGCTGTGGTCGGCTTATGCGGCGCGCGGGGCGCAGGCGATGGCTCCGGCACAGGGACGCTTCGTCGACGTGCCCGGCGCGCGATTGCATTATGTCGACCGGGGCAGCGGGCCGGTGCTGCTGCTGGTGCACGGACTCCTCGGCAATCTGCGCCATTTTTCCTATGGCCTGGTCGATGCGCTCGCGAAGGATTTCCGGGTGATCGCGGTCGACCGGCCAGGTTCGGGCTATTCGGTCGCGACCGGCAAGGACGCACCCGACATCGCGCAGCAGGCACGGATCATCCTTGCCTTCGCCGATGCGCTCGGGCTCGATACGCCGCTGCTGGTGGGGCATTCGCTGGGCGGCGCGGTGGCGCTTGCGGCGGCGGTGCTTGCACCCGACCGGTTTCGCGGCCTTGCATTGATCGCCCCGCTGACCCAGCCGATCGACACCCCGCCAAAGGTGTTCGCGCCGCTGATGGTGCCGCCGCTGCTGCGCGGGCTCGTGTCGTGGACGCTGGCGGTTCCGGCCGGAACCCTGAATGCGGGCGCGGCGGCGCAGGCGGTGTTCGCGCCCGAGCCGGTGCCCGCCGACTTCGCCACGCGCGGCGGCGGTGCGCTCGCGATCCGGCCGGCGACTTTCCGGTCGGCATCGTTCGAGCTGCGATCGTCGCGCGACGCGATGCTGGCACTGGTTCCGCGTTATGCGGAAATGACGGTGCCGATATCGATCCTCTATGGCCGCAGCGATGCGCTGCTCGATCCGGCGCTCCACGGCGAAGCGACTGCCGCGACGATGCGGACGTCCAGGCTGGAGCTGGTCGATGGCGGCCACATGCTGCCGATCACGCAGGTCGAGCGGACGGCAAAGTTCGTGCGCGAGGCGCACGCGCGAGCTTAGTTTCGTAATTCCGCGCCGGCCTGCTCCCCCACCCGGCCGCCCATAGGATATCCTGTCAGGGCGGCCGGGTGGGGGAGCGGGCCAGTGCAGCCTCGCGCAAACAAAACCGAGTGGGGAGCTTCTGTTGCTCGGTGCTCCCCGTACCGCCGCGGCGCTTCTGTTGCCCGGTGCGCTCAACCGCGCTTTTGTCGTTCTAACCTAGATCGTGAGATCCAGAATTAGGCCGCAATTGCGAGTGCTTCATTGTCATTGGCACTTGTGTAATGGGCCGTTGCGGTGGTCCCATTCCGAGCGAAAGCTGCGCTTTTCAACACACGTCGATCCTGGTTCGGCCCCGTCATCATCCGCCGTTTCGGGCGGTTGGTGGTGGAGCCGCCGGGTACTGCCCCCGGGTCCGCTGCGCCTATGACACGCCGCAATTTATCGCCATAGCCGGGCAAGCCCGACCCCTTGGATATAGCGATCGTGCGGCGAAAGAAAAGGTGGGAGTCTTTGTAGAGAGCGGCACCGGCACAAACACGCCTTTCCAGCGCCACAATGTCCCGCTAGGGACTAGGATATCA